>JBMTYE010000029.1:0-11380 GCA_049454255.1 Flavobacteriales bacterium | reverse complement strand
CCCGTGGTCCTGACCGGTGACCCCTCGGTCTCCGGAACGATGACAAACCAGGACGGCATCTTCCGCACCAGCACCCCTGGCCGCCCCGGCACCCTGCAGGTCAGCTTCGTGGGCTATGCCACGCGCACCTTTGAGGTCCGCAAGGGCATCTCCCAAACCATCAACGTCTCCCTCGAACCCCAGGCCATCGAACTGGGCGCGGCGGTCGTGCGCCCCGACAAAAACGCAGTGAACCCGGCCAAACCCCTCATGGATCGGGTCATCGAAGCGAAAGAGCGCAACCGGCCCGAAGCCGCCGGAGCCGTCACTTACCGCACCAGCACCCGCATCGAAGTCGACCTCAACGACCTCAGCGAGGCCCAAACCCAGCGCTGGTACTGGGGCCCCTTCCGCTGGGTCTTCGACCACATGGACAGCTCCGAAGTCCGTCCCGCCCTGCCGTTCATTATGTCCGAAGCCATCGGGACGGTGCGGAAGAGCTACCGCCCGGACCGCACCCAGTCCACCTTCGAGGCCACGCGCCTCAGCGGGCTGGACCGCGGCGAGAACATGGCCGAACTCAACGGCCGGTTCCCCGACGTCAACCTCTATGACAACCGCCTGCTCATCCTCGACCGCGCCTTCACCTCCCCGCTCCACGACCGCGCAGCGGCCCACTACCGCTACTACATCATCGACACCTTGGCCATCAGCGACCGGCCGTGTTTTCATTTGGCCTTTGTGCCTCGGCGCAAAGGAGAACTCACCTTCGAAGGCGAGCTCTGGATCGACACCCTCACCCTCGGACTGGCGCGCGCAGAAGCCCGGGTCAGCGACGGCGCGAACCTCAACTGGATCCGCGGCCTGCGGTGGAACCAACAGTACGGACGGCACGGCGAATCGTGGCAGCTCGAGCGCGAGTACGCCCTCCTGGACATCAGCCTGACCCGCTCGAGCATCGGCGCCTACATGCGCCGCACCACAGTCAATACGGACATCGCAGTATCCGAGTCGCTGCCGGATTCGGTGTGGACGCCGGGACGGGATTTGGTGCTGGTTCCGGGATCGTCGAAACGCAGCGAGGAGGACTGGAGCGCCCTGCGTCCCGAGCCCCTTTTGCCCCGCGAATCGCTGATCTACTGGATGGTGGACAGCGTTCAGTCCATGCCCGCCTACCGCATCGCGAAAGGCGCAGGCTATTTCCTGGGGACTGGCTTCATTCTCGCCGGACCGCTGGAGCTGGGCGCGTGGTGGACGGCATGGTCGACAAATCCCATCGAAGGCAACCGCTACCGGGTGGATTTGCGCACAAGCAATGCATTTAGCAAGCAGTGGATGCCCGCACTGTATGCCGCGTACGGAACACTTGACGGCCGCTGGAAAGGCGGTGCATCCGTCCGGCACATCGTGCGGAAAACGCCGCGCACGGAGTGGACCGCAAACGTCCAGCGCGACCTCGAGCAGTTCGGGATGCTCGGTTTCCTGTCCCAAGGCGACCTGCTGACGAGTGCCTTGAGCACCGCCGCCGCGCGCCGGCTCTCCGAAGTCGGGCGGGCAGAGGCCAGCGTGTTGCACGAGTTTGGGGCGGGCTTTACGGGGTTCGTCGAGCTCCGGCACCGCCGCGTGGCCGGGCGCGGAGAACTGCAGTTTCTCGACCCCGATTCCGGCCAGCCCATCACCTCCCTCATCACCAGCGAGGCCACACTGCAAGTCCGCTACGCCTTCAAAGAACGCTTCGTGGGCGGCGAATTCGACCGGGTCAGCCTCGGCACCGAATGGCCCATCCTTCGACTGACGTGGACGGGCGCCTTTCCCGGCGTCGGCGGCAGCCAGTACAGCTACCACCGCTTCACGCTCGACTCCGACGACGACATCCGGCTCGGCATGTTCGGCCGCATCGAATGGAACGCGGAGGCGGGCATCTACGCGGGGTCGGCGCCCTTCGCCCTCCTTGAAGTCGTTCCGGTCAGCGGCACGCTCTTTTCGAGCATCACCTCGTTTTCGCTCCTGAACTTCTTCGAGCTCGTCACGGACCGCTGGGTCCGAGCGAACGCCGAATGGCATGCCGAAGGGTTGATTTTCAACCATGTACCCATGCTTCGGCGGATGCGACTTCGCGAATACACGGGAATCAAGGCAATTGCCGGCGGTTGGTCGACGCGGCACGAGAACTTGCTGGCCTTGCCCGAGGGAACGCAGGGGCTTGACGCGCCCTATGCGGAATGGTCGGTGGGCATCGAGAACCTCTTCCGGTTTATGAAGGTCGAAGCGGTCCGCACCATCGCAGCCCCGGGCCTGTACGTACCCGACCGGGACGGGCCTGCGTGGGGGTTGCGGCTCGGGTTCTCGGTAGAACTCTGAGCCGCCTACCTTTGCAGGATGCAGGCAGCCGATGACCGCAGCGTACTCCGGGCCTCCGGATTGTGCAAATCCTATGGACGACGGCAGGTGGTCCGCGATGCCTCGTTCGAGGTCCGTCGAGGCGAGGTGGTCGGGCTGCTCGGACCAAACGGAGCGGGGAAGACGACGTCGTTCTACATGGTGGTGGGCCTGGTCCGGCCGGATGCTGGAAGCATTTCCCTCGGGAGCCACGATTTGACGCGTGAACCCATGTACCGCAGGAGCCGGCTCGGCATCGGGTACCTCCCGCAGGAAGCCTCTGTGTTCCGTTCCCTTTCGGTCGAAGCAAACATCGCTGCCATCCTCGAATTGCAGCCGATTAGCCGCGCCGATCAGCGGGCGCGCTTAGAGCAGCTGATCGATGAGTTTGGTCTGGAGAAGGTGCGGAAATCGCGGGGCGATGTCCTCAGCGGGGGGGAGCGGAGGCGTACCGAGATCGCCCGGGCACTTGCTGCCGATCCCGCTTTCATCTTGCTGGACGAACCGTTTGCTGGCGTGGACCCCATCGCCGTCGAAGACATCCAGCGCATCGTCAGCCAGTTGCGCGACCGCAACATCGGGGTGCTCATCACCGACCACAACGTGCAGGAAACCTTGCACATCACGAACCGGGCCTACTTGCTGTTCGAAGGCAGCATCCTGCGCCACGGAACTGCTGCAGAACTCGCGGCCGACGAACAGGTCCGACGCGTCTACCTCGGCCAAAACTTCGTCCTCCGCTAACCTCAACCTCGTCCTCAACCTCAACCTCGCATGCGTCCCTTTCTCACCCTCGCGCTTACCCTCGCAACCCTCGGGACTTGGGGCCAATACACGTCAGACCCCACTGCGAACACCCCGGTTGCTGATGCGGCAGGGGTGGAGGAAGTGACGCCCCTCAGCGTCGCCACGGAGGACGGTTCCGTGTGGGTAACCTTTTTCGCCTCGAACTCCTCCGGATCGTACACCTTCATGGCCTCGAAGCTCGATCCGACCGGCACTCCAGTAGGGCCGAGCACCGGTTGGGTGGTGAGCGACTATCCCCAAAGCACCGCCTTGTTTCGCTACGGAATCGCTGCGCACCCCGACGGTGGCGTCGTGGCAGCCTTCCAGGACGAGCGCACAGGGGTGCTCGATGTGGTCGCCTACCGGCTGGGCCCTGACGGCACCTTCCAGTGGAGTGCGGATGGGGTGGTGCTGGCCGACGATCAAGCGACCGGCGGCCTTGCTCCGACATGCGCGGTGCTGGAGAGTGGGGTTGCGGTCGTAGCGTGGAACGCCATGGGCACCGAGTCGAATGGAGTAACCGTACAGGCCATCGATGCCGCAGGGCAAGTGGTTTGGGCTGAACCGGTCCGCATCCAGGATCCCGCGGGTACAGTGACGTACAGCCGCCCGCAGGTCGTCGCTTCCGAGGAGGGATTTCTTCTCGTGTATGTGGAGGAGACGGGCAATTTCCCGGCAGCAACCAGCCGGATGTTTGCGCAGCGCTACGGGGCGGACGGGGTCGCTGTTTGGGCTACGCCCGTGCAGATTGCGGCGGCCACCATTTCGTTCTTCCATGTACCGAGTGTGGTGTCGGATGGCCAAGGGGGGGCGTACGTAGCCTACACCACCGGCAATGCAGCGGCGGCGAACCTGAACGATGTGCTGCTGCAACGCATCCGCGTCGACGGCAGCCTGTGGTCCGCCTCAGGCACCGCCGCGCTGACGGGCACGGCGTCGCAGCGCATGTCACCTGCCCTGTGCTTCGACCCCGGTGTGGACGCACCCGCTGTGCTGCTCAAGGAGACCAATCTGTCGCAATCCACCTTCAATGCAGTTGCCCAAGCGTTTCAGCCGGAATCCGGCGGGCGGCAGTGGGGCGATGCCGGACAGGCGCTGACCACTTCTGGCCAAGGAGAACCTCAAGCCATCCGAGGCACCTGCGGCGGATGGGTGGCGCTCTACGGCGAAGGGGGCTTCGGAGCAATCACGCTTTCTGCCACCGCACTGGACGCGAGCGGCGCAGTCGCTTGGCCCGCAGTGGCCCTGTCCACCGCACCGGGGAACAAGTCGCGCGGTCAACTCGTGGCCGTGCCCGGAGGTGCGGTCGCCGTGTGGGAGGATGAGCGTTCGGGCCGGGGGGTCTACGCCCAAAGCAGTTCCTGCGACGGCGTGCTCGGGCAGTTCGCTTCGGCGATTTCAGAGCCCACCACCGCAATCGGTGCAGCCCACGCCGTCCCGAATCCCAGTACCGGTTGGCCCGAACTGCAGCTCCCCACCCCAGCCGGCACGTGGCGCGTATCCGCCTTCGATGCAGCGGGTCGTCAAGTGGCTGAATGGAGTGGAACCACCGAGGCAGCGCGCATCGCGCTCACCGGCGCACCGCTTCCTCATGCGGGGTTGTATCACCTGCGCGTGGCCGCTTCCGGCTGGGTGGGCAGCGTCAGGCTTGTGGTGGAGTAAGGCCGGAGAGCAGCCGCTCGACGTGCTTTGCCAGCACATCGACCTCGATGTTCACGGCAACTCCGGGCTTCAGCAGGTGGAGGGCCGTGTGGGTCCAGGTGTAGGGAATCAGCGCCACCGAAAACCCGGAATCGGAGACCTCAGCCACGGTCAGGCTGGTACCGTTGACTGCCACGGAGCCCTTCGGAGCGAGTAGCCGCATCCAGCGCGGATCGAGTGCGAACTGCACCCGCCAGCTGCCGTCTTCGTCGCGCACCTCTTCCACGCGCGCTGTGGTGTCGACATGGCCCTGTACGATGTGTCCGTCGAGGCGATCGCCGAGCCGCATGCAGCGTTCGAGGTTCACGTGGGTCCCCGGTTGCCACATTCCGAGGGTGGTCAATCGAAGGGTTTCTGCGATAGCTGTCACCGTCCAGGCTCCGGGTTCGAGGGCAACGGCGGTAAGGCAGACGCCATCGTGGGCGATGCTTTGGTCTATGCGGACCTCGTCTGCAAAGCCCCCTTCCACCGTAAAATGCACATTTGCGCCCTCCTGACGCACAGCGCGCACGGTGCCTATTCCTTCAATGATTCCCGTAAACATGCTATTCCGTACGGGCAGGAAGCCCATCGATAAGGTGCAAACTGCCTGAAAACGTTTCCTCTACGCGGCCCACCAGACGAATCGTGAACACACGAGCCAGGTAGTAATACACTCCATCCGCGCACATCCCGCCCTCCCGATGCTCGCCCGTCCACAGGATATCCGGGTCCGAAGTCGCAAACACCTCCTCACCATAGCGGTTGTAGATCCGCACGTCCACACTGTCGATGAACTTCCACGGAAACGCCTCGAATACATCGTTGCTTCCATCGAAGTTCGGCGTGAAGACATTCGGCAGGAAGTAATACGGGCAGTTGTCCACGCAAATCGTGTCGCTCAAGGCGCTCCGGTTGCGCCGCAGCTCCCCGTCCGGTCCGGGCATCAAGCTATCGAGGGCAGCCACCGCGAAGCACCCGGCAATCGTCCCTTCGACCCCGTCTGCGTTGAAGGTGAACTCGGAAAGTCCTGCCACTTCCGCATAGGGCTCGAGCGGCGCGCCGAGCACCGGCGCCCACCACACCTCCCACCCTTGCACATCGTCCGCACACCCGGGGACATCCTCCCACGCAAGGAAGTTCACCTCGGCCACACAATCCGGATCCAACGCCAGGACGGGCGGGCACGGCGGCGTGTAATCGAACGGTCGGCCACAGGCTTCTTGGCTGAGGTTGACGATGGGGTCGATGGTTCCGGGAGCATCGTACCCTCCGGTCGTCCGGGCGTAGTAGCAGTACTCTTGTCCGTTCACTAAACCGGAATCGACCCAAACCGGCTCCGCCGCCGTTCCCAGCTCCACCCAACCGCCCGCACCATCGCTCCGGAAGAAGGTGAATGAGGTGTTATTCCAAGGCACATCGGCATCTACCCTGAGCTCGAGCCGGTTGTCGTCCGGTTCCAGGAGCAAGTGGGGTGTGGCCGCCGGCAGTGACGACCCGATGGTCCCCGTCGAGGCCACCGCCTCCACCCGGTAGGTCCATGGACCGGTCGACGTGGAAATCCCCAAATGGGTGAAGGACGTATCCGGACTGGTCAGGTACGGTCCGGGCGCAGTGGTGGCGAGCAAGGTGGCCATGCCTGCCCCGGGGGCCGTGCCGTAGAGCCGGTAGAAGTACGGACCCGGGAAGGCCACGAGGGTATCCGCTTCTGTGGGCGGACTCCAGGCCACCTCGACCACACCAGCATCCGGAGACGTCTCCGCAACCGAGGCTCCCGTGAGCACAGGCACGTCCTTGATCAGGGTCGCACACACCGGATCCGAGGCGATCGAAGGCCCCGAACCGGGCCACTGGGCAACCCATCGGTAGCAGTAGGTCGCTCCGAACGAAAGCAGGTTGTCGTCTGTGAAGGTGGTCGAACCGAGGCCCTCGGTGGAGCCGATAAGCACGTAGCCAAGCCCCTCCGGAATGCCCGTTTCGCAATCACCAGGGCCCCAGGTGTCTGTCCCCACTTTGCGGTAAATATCGTACCCTCCAGCGGCAACCTTCCATGCGGAAAGTTCGTCGGCACAGGTATGCGGGAGCCAGGTCAGGTCCACCGAGTTTCCTGCGGGAAGGGCGGAGACTGGCACGGGTGGGGGAGCAATGACACGGATGGCCACCGATTCGATGTCCATGAGGTCCACTTGGGACGAGTTGTCTTCCGCTTTGACCACCAACTGATACGGCTCCGCGCGCACCTCCGCGCACTGGGGAGCCCATGCGAAAGCTCCCGAGCCGTTGCCCAGGGGCGAAAACGCCCCGAGATGCTCCACTTCCGTGAGGGGCCCGCCCACTGCAGTCAGCAACACAACGTTGCCGTCCGGATCGTCTGCGCTGAATTGCAGCTGAAGGAGCGTCCCCGCCACCACGCAGGTGTCGGCCACGGGCACCAGCTCAGGAGGCTCGTTTGCGCACACCTGTACCGTGATCTGCATGTCGCGGACCACCTCTCCTACCTGGACTAACTCGCCCTCCACCAGGCGCCACTCGCGGATGGCGATGGCGATGTTGTATTCGCCTGCGAGCACGGGCTCATCCCACGTGACATCACCAGAGGCCGGGTCGATGGTGAAGAGGTCCGCTTCGGGACTGATCAGGTCCGGACTCAAAAACCCCGCGATGTCCTCGCCCGCGAAGCCGCGGCAAGCCACGAGGTGGTAGCTGAGCACGTCGCCGTCGGGGTCGTGGGCACCGGGATTGTGGATCCACAGGCGGCGCGAGCAGGCGTTCTGGATGGCGGGGTTGAGGAGTTGGACCGACGAATTGTGGCCGGCTTGCGGACTGATGACCAGCAGCGCGCGAATGGCGAACGGCACGTCCACGCTGCCGGGGATGTTGAGCACGCCGTCGTTGCGGTTCGGGTCGATGACCCGCAGGGCGAAAGCTCCCGGTCCGCCGTAGGTGTGGGTGCCGCGGTAGGTGTTGATTTGAACATCGTTTGGCATGAAAACGATGTTTTCCCTGCCCAAACTATCCGGCTCCCCCGCTTGCTCATCCCCCCAAAAAATCTCCAGCCACGGCCGGTCCGCAATCGCACTCGTCTTCGTGTACGTCGTAATGACCACCTCGTAGGTCAGGCCTGCAACGTGGCGGTAGGTGATTTCGCCCGCGCGGTTGTGGGTCGCGGCTGCCCGGCCGGCGAGCATCACGCACACACCGGCGATTGCCCAAGTGCCCAGTCCGCGAAGGCTCCGCCACAACATGAGGGCAAGTTACGGCGGGCCCGCTACCTTTGTCCCTCCCTATGTCTGCCAAAAATTCCCCCACCCGCATCGGCATCAGCTGCGGAGACCCGAACGGTATCGGCATCGAAACCGTGCTACGGGTGTTTGCGGACGACCGCATGTTCGACGAGGTGACGCCCGTGCTGTACGCGCACGCCGAGACGGTGGCGCAGGTGGCGGAGTCGGTGTGGTCGGGCAAGGCGGCATTTTGGGCAGCGGCGGCGGGTGCCGCCGCTGCCAAACCCGGCATCCTCCACCTCGTTGCCCCCACCGACACCCCCTTCTCGCCCGAGTGGGGTGCCACGACCTCGGCCGCCGGGGCCTACGCCCTCGCCTCGCTCGAGCGCGCAGTCGCGGACCTCGCCGGCACGAAAACGGAAGCCCTCGTCACTGCGCCCATCCACAAGGACGCCGTGCGGAGTGCGGGCTTTGCCTTCCCCGGTCACACCGAGTACCTCGCTTCGTTTGCGAACGTCGAGGACGTGCTGATGATCCTCGCGGCAGACGGGCTGCGCATCGGCATGGTGACCGGCCACGTCGCCCTCCGGGACGTGCCCGGAGCATTGACCGTCGATTTGCTGCGCAAACGGGTGAACCGCATGCACGACAGCCTGTTGCGCGACTTCGGTATCCCATCCCCCCGGATTGCGGTGCTGGGCCTCAACCCCCACGCGAGCGACAACGGTCTGATGGGCGACGAAGAAAAGCGCATCATTGCCCCGGTCGTGCGCGAGCTCGCCGCGGAAGGGATGCGCATTCTCGGACCGTACGCCGCAGACGGCTTTTTCGGGTCAGGGGCATTCCGCCACTTCGACGGCGTGCTCGCGATGTACCACGACCAAGGCCTAGCGCCTTTCAAGGCATTGAGCTTCGGCGGTGGGGTCAACTTCACCGCGGGACTGCCCATCGTCCGGACGAGCCCGGACCACGGCACCGGTTTCGACATCGCTGGACAAGGCAAAGCCTCCGGCGATTCCATGCGCGCGGCACTCTTCCTGGCGCGCGATGTGCTGCGCGCCCGCTCGGAGTGGAAAACCTACGCCGCACAGCCGCTTGCCATCGATCCGAGCTTGCGACGCGAGGAGGATTACCGGCGGCGGTAAGGGGCTTTCGGAAAGTTTGGGCATTCGAGACGAATGCGTTACCTTTGCCGCCCGCTTAACGCCGGCCTCGTGGATGTTTTGGCTCCCTACCGCATCCCCTTCGTGGGATTGAAGCCCGGACGCCACGTCTACCGGATGGAAGTGGACCCCTTGTTCTTTGCGTCCTTCCCCCAGTCTGAAATCCACAGCGCCCGCGGCGTTGCGGAGATTGTACTGGAGAAAATCGGATCCACGCTCGACGCGGTGGTGGTGCTCGACGCGGTGGTCACCCTGCCGTGCGATCGGTGCCTCGCCGACGCAGAGCTTCCCATCCATTTCGAAGACCGCGTCATCGCCCACACGGGTGCAGCGGTCACCGACCTGGACGGAGAGGTGCTGCAACTCGGGCCGGAGGTCTACGAGCTTGACCTCGCCCAGCCGATTTTCGAAGCAGCCCACTTTGCGCTCCCGACCCGCCGGGTCCATGCCGCTGAAGAGGATTGTGACCCGGACGTCGCTGGGTATCTGGCAGACGGCTCCGGGGAGGAAGGAGACGAAGACGAGGGGCCCGATCCGCGTTGGAGCGCCCTGAATGACTTGAAATCACGCTGAAATGGCACATCCTAAACACCGATCCAGCAAGGCCCGCGGCCGGAAGCGCCGGACCCACGACGCACTGACCGTGCCGAACATTGCGACCTGCCCCACGACCGGACAGCCGCACATGTTCCACCGTGCCCACTGGCACGAAGGCAAACTCTACTACCGCGGTAAAGTGGTGATGGAGAAGGCGGAAGCCTAACATCCGACTGCGTGCAGTCGACACAAAGGGAAGCCCAGCGGCTTCCCTTTGTGCGTTTCAGGGCCTGACGCGGGCGCCCCGTGTATGCGCTCACTGACTACATTTGCCGACCATGAAAGCAGCGATTACCGCCGTAGCCGGTTACGTTCCGGAGGATGTGTTGACGAATGCCGACCTCGAGCGGATGGTGGATACCACGGATGAGTGGATCAAATCCCGGACCGGCATCGAGACCCGCCACATTCTGAAAGATCCGGCACTCGCCACGTCCGACATGGGCGCTGAAGCAGTGAAGACCCTGCTCGCGAAACGCGGCATCAGCGCGGAAGAAATCGATTTAATCATCGTCGCCACGGTCACCGCCGACATGCACTTTCCATCGACGGCGAACCTCATCGCTGCGAAGGTGGGAGCGGTGAACTCGTGGGGCTACGACCTGAGTGCCGCCTGTTCCGGGTTCCTCTTCGCACTGACGACTGGCGCGTCGTTCATTGAAGGGGGGCGCTACAACAAGGTCGTGGTCGTGGGGGCGGACAAAATGAGCACGATTGTCGATTACACCGACCGGACGACCTGTGTGCTCTTCGGCGATGGGGCAGGCGCCGTGCTGCTCGAGCCGTCGGAGGAGATGGGCATTCAGGACCATATCCTGCGGGTGGACGGAAGCGGCGCGCAGTACCTGCGCCAAACAGCCGGCGGATCCCTCAACCCACCCACCCACGCCACTGTCGACGCCCGCGAACACTACATCTTCCAAGACGGCCAGCCCGTCTTCAAAGCAGCCGTCAAAGGCATGGCCGACGTGAGCTACGAGATTATGGAACGCAACGGACTGTCCGGCGACGACGTGGATTGGCTTGTGCCCCACCAGGCAAACCTGCGCATCATCGACGCCACGCAGCGCCGCATGGGTTTGCCGGCGGAGAAAGTGATGATTAATATCCAACGGTACGGCAACACCACAGCCGCCACCATTCCCCTTTGTTTGCGGGACTGGGAAGATCAGTTGCATCCGGGCGATCGGTTGATTTTGGCCGCCTTCGGGGGCGGATTTACATGGGGTGCTGTGTATCTCACCTGGGCCATCGGCACCCCGAAGGCGAGCTAAAGCCCACCCACTCCTTACCTTCGTAGCCCTTAATCCCTTCGCCATGACCATCAGCGAAATCCAAGACCTCATCAAATTCGTCGCAAAAGCCGGCGTTTCAGAGGTTGAAATCGAACAGAAGGACTTCAAGATCACCATCAAGACGGAGGTGGCACGGAAGAAAAATGGCACCGACGCTCCCCAAGTGATTTACGCGACGGCGCCCGCCATGCCCGCCGCTGCACCCGCAGCCGCCGCACTGCCCGCCCAGGCGCCCGCAGCACCGGCCGCGCTTCACCCTCCGGGTCCATCCCGTCCA
>JBMTYE010000028.1:0-11484 GCA_049454255.1 Flavobacteriales bacterium | reverse complement strand
TGGCAGCAGTTTCTGGATTCATCGATCGCCACCGCGCAGACATCTGTGCCTCGGTTCAGTCGGCAATCGTGGACGTGCTCGTGCACCGGTTGGTTGCGGAAGTGCAGGCGACCGGAATTCTTACAGTTGCGCTTGCAGGTGGCGTGTCTGCAAATGCGCACCTGCGAGCCGAGGTGCAACGGGTCGGGCAGCAGGACGGCTGGGAGATATATATCCCCCCTTTTGCCTACTGCACAGACAATGCGGCCATGGTAGGCGCGGCGGCGCGCATGCTTTATCCGCCTGGCGACCCGTCGCCCTGGTCCCTCGGTTCCGATCCCCGGTTGCCGTTCTGAGGCCGAGGCACCGAGCGCCAGCCGGGAAGACGCACGATCGCGGAGGTGCCCACTGCGAATGGACTGTCCGCTCCCGGGGCTCCGAGGGTGAGGGAGGCGGACGATTCAAGCAAGGCTAACCGCTCCCGGAGCATCGATGTTCCTCGGGAAGACCCCCGAACAGCGGGCTGCAGGCCCTTGCCGTTGTCGTGGACCTGGAGCAGCAGGTCATCCCCCAGCCAGCGGACGGTGATGGCGATTTCGCCGGTGCGGTCGTTCACGCCGCTGATGCCATGCCACAGGGCATTTTCAACGAGGGGCTGCAGAACGAAGAGGGGACAGGACGTCTCCTCGGTCACCACGTCGGCGCCTACTGTCACGGACCACGTGAATGGGCGGTCGAGCCGCAGCTCTTCGAGTTCGAGGTAGGCCCGCACGTGGTCAAGTTCTTCTTGCACCGTGCCCGCGATGCGCTCGTGCTCACGCAAACCGTGCACGAGGTGTTCGCGGAATTTCCGGAACACGTTTCCGGCCTGTTCGACCTTGCTTTCCATCAGTAGGTGCTGGATGCCGGTAAGCACGTTGAAGAGGAAGTGAGGATTCATTTGGGCCCGTAGGTTGCGGCTACGCAAGGTGCGCTGCCGTTCGAAGAGTTCTTCGTTGCGGTTCAGCTGGGCGAGACTCCTTTCGAGCAGCTGCTCTTCGGCAAAGTCGCGTGCTTCAGAGCGAACCGGGCGGGCCTTCAAGACTCCGATTCCCTGGACGAAGCCGGCCACAGCAAGACCACATCCCCCTGCGGTCAGGGGCAACCACACTGGACCGAGCGCATCGCACCAGGCCACACACGCCCAAAGCACCGGTAGGCCGAATGCCCCCGCACGCGCAGTCCATATCGCCCACCTCCGGAAAGGGTTCCGAGTCCGCCGCATCACCCCCTGCTGCACTGCTGCTACCCCGAAACACACGGCCCACGGCAGGGCGAAGACGAGGTGCGGGGTGAACATGGGCGCAAACCTACCGGAACTCACCGGGGACCCCCCGACGATTTTGTAAGTGTCGTGCGTGGCTTTGTAGTCGTCACTCGTCGGCGGCGTAGAGTCGCCTCAATTCACCTTCCAGCAACCGCGTGTACTCCTCTTGGAGCCAGTTTTTGTAGTTGTCCGTCGTCTTCGCGATGCATTTCGCGAACTGGCGGATGCGGTAGTGGATATCGCCTTCGATTTCGCGCACGAGGGTTTGGGCTTCCGGGAAGTCGGAAGCGAGAAAACGAATCACCGCTACATGGTGAGCCATGCTGCGCGTGATGGCTTCGCGTGGTCGTCCGCCCGCGCGCGTCACTTCGAGGTAGGCCGCGGACATGTCGAACTCGGGGTCCGGTCCGCCCTGGCTCAGCCTATTCCACAGCTCCTCCGGGTACTCGTAGACGAACTCGTCTTCGATTTCTTCGTCCGTGTACAGGCCGTCGATGTAGGAGTTCGGCGAGCGGAAGATGTCGTTCCAGTCGATGTGCGTGTCCCACAGCCCGAAGCGGCGGGCGTTGTTGCCCAAATCGATGACGTTGAAGGTCTTTTTGTGGGGGAGTACGCGCGATCCCCGGCCGATCATTTGGTGGTACAGCGTCAGCGATTTCGTCGCCCGGTTCAGAATGATGGTCTCGACCGACGGCGAGTCGAAGCCGGTGGTCAAGATGCTGACAGACGTCAAAATGGCATCTGGCTTGTGCTCGAACCAGTGGAGAATCTCCTCGCGTTCTTTTTCGCTGTGGGTGTTGTCGAGGTGGAGGCATTCGTAGCCTTCCTCGATGAACATGGCCTGCACCTGCTTCGAGGTGTTGATGCCGTTGTTGAAGATTAAGGTCTTCGTGCCGCGCGCTTTTTCCTCGTAGGCGTAGAGCAACTTCTCCTGCATCAGATAGTTGCCGTACAGCCGCTCGCTCGAGCTGACCGTGTAATCGCCGTTGATGCCCACCTTCAGGGAGCGGAGGTTAACGTCGTAGCTATACGTGATGGCCTCTGCAAGGTAGCCCTGCTGCACCAGCGCCCCGATGGACTCGCCCACGAGGAGTTCCTGGTAGTGGTCCTTGAGTGGGAGCTTGATGTTCGAGCTGAGCGGAGTTGCGGTGACGCCGAGCACGATTTGTTCTTCGAAAAACCCGAAGAGCTTGCGGAAGCTGTTGTAATGGGCCTCGTCGATGATGACGAGGCCGAGGTTTGCAAACTCAACGCGCTCGTCCACCAGCCGGTTATTGAGCGTTTCGACCATCGCCACATAGCACCAGTGGCTTTCGTCGCGCTCGAGTCCGCGGACTTTGCTGTTGATGATCTTGTTCGGGACGCCTGTTTCGGTGAGCATGCGGCTGGTTTGGCCACACAACTCGATGCGGTGCGTAAGAATGAGCACCTTTTTGCCCGTCATCAGGATGTATCGCTTCGCGAGTTCGCTGAAAATGACCGTTTTGCCGCCACCGGTGGGCAGTTGAAACAGGACGTTGTAGCGCTCGGGAAACAGGGCGATGCGTTGCATCAGCCGCTCGATGGCAGCTTCCTGATAGCCATAGAGTTGCTTGCCTTCGATGGTCTCCAGCCGATGACGAAGGGCACTGTCCATGGGTACGCAGGGTGTGAAAACGCAAAAATAGGGTGCAATTCGGCCGGATTGTTCCCGAATTTCGAGCATGCCTTCGGTTCCCGCGTTTCCGGTTTTGCCGGCGGATTGGGAGGCCGCGCTTGCGGCCCAAATGCATGACCCCGTGGGCAGCGTGGTCCGCCGGTGTTTCGAGCGTGCGACCGCCGGACCCGTTTTGCCCCCGGTCGCGGCGGTGTTTCGCGCGTGCGAGTTGACCCCGCTTGACCGGGTGCGGGTGGTCGTCCTCGGCCAAGATCCCTACCACGGCCCCGGCCAAGCAACCGGCCTGGCCTTCTCTGTTCACGCCGGAATCCGATGGCCTCCCTCGCTGCGCAACATCCTCACCGAAGCTGCGGCGGATGTAGGCATGCCGGTTGCCAAACTCCGCGCCGCCTCGGGCGATTTAACACCGTGGGCGCAGCAGGGGGTGCTGCTCCTGAACACGGTCCTCACGGTCGCCCCGGGGCTCCCGGCCTCCCACGCCGGTCTGGGCTGGGAAGAACTGACCGAGGCCATGGTGCGGGCGGTCGCAGCCGCTCCTGGACCGCGGGTGTTCGTGCTGTGGGGCCGCCATGCAGCTGTGTACGCCTCGTTTGTACACCGTCCGGAACACCGCGTGCTGGCCTCCGCCCATCCGAGTCCGCTTTCTGCCTACCGTGGGTTCTTCGGCAGCCGACCGTTTTCTGTAGTCAACGCGTGGCTCACCGCCCACGGTGCCGACCCCATCGCTTGGTAGCGCTCAGGCGACGAAGGGCAGCAGCCGCGCCATGCGGTCGTCCCCGCCGCTGAGCAGGCCGTCCGGCCCCGTCGCGAGGGCGTTCACGGAGCGCACCGGTCCGCCGTGGCCAGGGGCCGTACGCGCGAGCGGCCGCAGATCGCGGGCGTCCCAGGCTTTGACGGTTTTGTCCCGGCCTGCGCTGTAGAGCACGCCGTCGTGCAGGAGGAGGCGGTAAACTGTGCCTGCATGCGCCGCGAACTGAATGACTTCCGTGCCGTCCGGCGCGGTCGCCCGCACGATGCCGTCTTTGCCCCCCGTCATCCACAGGCCTTTCTGCGCATGCCAAACCGCCGCGTGACACCCCCCCGGGTGGTGGGTGACGCGCGCCGGGGTGCCGAGCTCGGCAGGGAGGGCGCCGGGGGCGCCGGGGGTGGGAGGCCATGCGAATTCCCAGGCGGTACCGCCGCTCGTCGTGGCGAGGAGGGCTCCCGGTCGGAAGGCGAGGTGCCGGACTTTGCCGGCGTCCTCGAGGACCGCCGTGGCTTCGAGGTGCCAGGGCTGGCCCGGCGTTGCGGCCCAGAGCCGGATGCTGCCATCGCCGCCGCCGGTGAGGACGTAGGAGCCGGTGGGCAGCACCGTGAACACGCCGCCGCGGTGGGCCGTCGTTCGCCGGATGTCTCCAGCGCCGAGGTCGCTGCACGAGAAGACCTCGCCGTCCTCCGTGCCGGCGATCAGGCCGTCGCCCCAGGGCGTCACGGAAAAGAAGGCGCGGCTGTGGTGGAATACGGCGGTGCCGTCGTCCGCGGCGGTAGACCAACGGGCGACCGTACCGTCGCCGGCGGCCGTCAGGAACGCCGATGCAACGGGGTGCCAGGCGGCGTCGTAGATGGCCCCGGCATGTCCTTCGAAGCGGCGGATCGGAATCCAAGGGTGTTCCACGTGCCGAAGGTAGCTGCGCGGTACCTTTGGGACCATGACGAAACCCGGCATTCCGAAAGGCACCCGTGATTTTGGGCCGCGCGAGATGGCGCGCCGCAATTGGATGTTTGCGCACCTGCGGTCGGCGTTTGAGCGCCGCGGCTTCCTGCCCATCGAGACGCCGGCGATGGAGCAACTTGCAACCCTGACAGGCAAGTACGGGGAAGAAGGTGATCAGTTGATTTTCAAGATTCTGAACAACGGTGACTTCCTCGAGAAAGCCGACGCGGCAGCCCTCGACGCCCGCAACAGCAAAGCGGCCGTATCCTCGCTCGCAAAGAAGGCTTTGCGCTACGATCTGACGGTGCCGTTCGCGCGGTTCGTGACCATGGCGCGCAACGAACTCACCTTTCCGTTTCGCCGCTACCAAATGCAGCCCGTCTGGCGCGGGGACCGACCCGGGCGCGGCCGCTACCAAGAATTCACGCAGTGCGATGCCGATATCATCGGAAGCACGTCTGTGGTGTGCGAATGGGAAGTGCTCGATTTGTTTGACGAGGTGTTGACGGCCCTCGGGGTTCCGGGGTACCGCATCGTGGTGAACGACCGCCGCATCCTCGCGGCCTGCGCAGATCGCTGGGGAGTTTCGGACCGGTTGACCGACATGACGGTCGCACTCGACAAGTGGGACAAGGTGGGGACGGAGGGGGTGCTCCAGGAGCTCACAAATCGGGATCTGCCTGAAGCCGCTTGCACAGGCGCGATTCAGCTCCTCGGTTTAGCGGAAATCGAGGGTGCTGTTGCGCGCATCGAGGCCTTGCGCCAGTTGCTGGGTTCTTCGGAAGAACTCGAGGCCGCCCTTGCGGACCTGGCATTTCTGACCTCCCAAGTGGGCCACTGCGACCTCGAGCCGTGGCTGGCACGCGGTCTCAACTACTACACGGGCATGATCGTCGAAGTCCGCGTTCCAGGGGCTCCGGTCGGCAGCATTTGCGGTGGGGGACGGTATGCGGACTTGACGGGGGTGTTCGGTTGGTCCGGGATGAGCGGGGTGGGGGTGAGCTTCGGCGCCGACCGCATTTATGATGTGCTCGAGCACTTCAACGCCTTCCCGGAAGGTCTGGGGCAGATGACCTCGCTGCTGGTGGCACGCATGGATGCAGAAGGCCTCGCGGATGAACTTGCAATCGTTCGGATGGGACGTGAGGCGGGTATTTCTGCGGAGGTGTATCCGGATTTGGCCAAACTGGGCAAGCAACTGAGCTACGCCGCCGACCTCGGCATTCCCTTCGTCGCCATCGCCGGCAGCAACGAGCGGGCTGCCGGTGTCTGGACCTTGCGCGACATGGCCACAGGGACTCAGGTCTCGACGAATGCGGAAGGCCTTGTGCGCACAGTGGCCGAGGCCCGTGCCAAGGGGGGGGCTTGAGCGAGGGTAGTCAACGCAGAGGTCGCTTGGCCTTCGCCGAGGAGCTTCACTTCGATGGGATTTCCGATGGGGAGTCCATCGAAATCGCACGAGCACATCAGGGTTCGGCCGGAGAGTGATACGAGCAATCTGGCAGGTGCAACCGCCTCGGACGAGCGTTCCGCACGTTCGAACAGCGGCCAGGTCACAGCTTCAGCCCAGGGTGTAAGGTGGAGGGATTCGGTGTACCGCTCCCGGTCGGCAGTGGTCGGAAGCGATTCTTCGATGCTCCAGGAAATCCGGTGGTCCGTCAGCTCGCCCATCAGCCGCAGATGAACCCGGATGTGTTCGAGCGAGGTCTTCAGCGCAAGAAAGGGAACGGATCCTTCGAAGAGCAGATTGCGCAGGTGCCGCGCAAACAAGGTGATGATGCGTTCAGCCCGGTCCGGGTCTCCGAGCATGAGATGGTGCTCGATGGCAACGAGAATGGCTTCAAACCGGTATCCGTAGCGGTCAAGTATGCCGTGCACTTCCGCTTGACGGGCGAGACGGGCTTCGATGTGGTCGCGGTTCTGAAGCCGGTGGACCTGGCTCCGGATGTCCCACATGCGCACGTGCAGCCGGCTGTCGTGTTCTTTGTTTGCTGCATCTCCCGAGCGCACGAAGAAGACAACGGCAGCCAATGCCAGCAATCCGAGCAGGCCCGACGTGGCCGCCCAGCCGACGGCAGACTCTGCTGGAACGAGGGAAGCGGCTAGCGCCGTGCAACCCGCAGTCGCCGCGATGGGAGCGATGGCCCGGTAGTTCCGCACGAAGGCAGCACCGTATACCGGCACGGCCGCCTCCACCGCGAGGAGGGAAAGCACAGCGCCCAGCAATCCGATGAGAATCCCGCAACCGATGACCATACGGGGAAGTTACGCCCCGTGCACGTAGTCCCACGCTGCCGAGAAGGCAGAAATTTGTCCGCGTTGCACAGCAGTTTGTAGTCGTTCGTACCGGCGGTCGCCGTCGAGGCGCGCGCGGGCGTCGTCGTAGACCAAATTCCGCACGTGGTCGGCGAAGGCGGATTCGGTTTGGGCCGAGCGCTGGCGGGCGAAGTAGCCGGAGGCGCGCCACGCTTCCGCACATTGCAGCACCGTGGAGGTCAATTCCGCGAGGCCAGCACCCTCGAGCCCACTTCCCGAAAGCACCGGAACAGGCGTGCCCGACGGCGGCAAAGGCAGCATGTGCAGGGCGGACTCGAGCATTCCGGCCGCGCGCTGGGCCGCTGCCTCGCCCCCGCGGTCGCTTTTGTTGACGAAGACGACGTCCGCGAGTTCCATGATGCCCCGCTTGATGCCCTGCAGGTCATCGCCCGCTCCAGCGAGGGCGAGCAGCAGAAAGAGGTCGGTCAAGGCGCGGACGGCGGTTTCGTTTTGGCCCACTCCGACGGTCTCGACGAGAATTACATCGTAGCCTGCCGCCTCGCAGAGCAAGATGGCCTCGCGCGTGGCCCGCGCCACCCCCCCGAGGGTGTCGGCCGCTGGACTCGGCCGCACGAATACGTCGTTCCGCTGCACGAGGCTCTCCATCCGTGTTTTGTCGCCGAGCAGACTTCCGCGACTCCGCGCGCTGGACGGGTCGACGGCCAGCACCGCCACCCGGTGTCCCGCCTCCGCCCACGCCGCGCCCCACCGCTCGATGAGCGTGCTTTTTCCTGCGCCCGGAACGCCGGTGATGCCGATGCGCATCGTGGCCGCCCCCGCATCTGGAGCGGCCTCGAGCACCGCTTGCAGGATGGCGTGCGCTGCTGGTCGATCCGCGGCGCGCCGGCTTTCGACGAGCGTGA
Organism: Flavobacteriales bacterium; assembly: GCA_049454255.1. Taxonomy (GTDB): domain Bacteria; phylum Bacteroidota; class Bacteroidia; order Flavobacteriales_D; family Sanyastnellaceae; genus CAMCYM01. The sequence goes on along the minus strand of JBMTYE010000028.1, from coordinate 3,670 downwards.
TGGCTCGGGCGAGCGCATCCCGATCGCCCGCAACGAGCGCGGCGGCCCAGTCCGCCGGGTTAGCCTCCGCAGCCCGCGCATCTCGGATGTGGCGCAGCGCAGCAGCACGGGCCCGTTCGCGTTCCGACATGGCCGCAAGGTAGCGGTTGCGGCGTACCTTCACGCCATGCGAAGCGCGGCGCGGCTCGGTTGTGCAATGCTGGGGTTGTGCGCGGGTGTCGCGCCTGCGGCAGCCCAAACCCCGAGGTGTCCCACCCCCTTCGTGCTCTCCGGCTTCGTCACCGATCCGGCCGGCCACTTGCTGCCTTCCGCTATGGTCGTTAACCTCGGGGCGGACGGCATCGGGACGTTCGTCGAGCGGGACGGCTCGTTCCTACTCCGGGTCTGCGCGGGCGACACGGTGGCCGTCGGGGCTTTGGGCTACCGGACGGTACGCCGACCTGCGACACAGGAAGCAGCAGACTGGACGGTCCGGCTCGAACGGTTGCAGGTGGCCCTGCCGGAAGCCGAAGTCGTCGCCCCCCGCGAATTGCACGAAATCGTTGAAGAAATCCGCACCTTGGGATACCGGGAAGAGGACTTCCGTATCACCGGAATCGATGCCTTCCGCAGTCCCATTACATTTCTGTACGAGCAATACAACCGAACGGCGCGCTCTGCCCGCGAAGTGCGTGCGCTGGAAAACGACGACCGCCGTCGCGCCCTGCTCCGCGAGCTGTTCGGCAAGTACGTGAGCTACGACATCATCGCGCTGGACGAAGCCCAGTTCGACGCCTTCATTCGCTTTTGCGACCCGGGCGACGAGCTGCTGAAAACCTGGACCCAGTACGAGTTCATCCTCTACGTAAAGGACAGCTATGCCCGGTTCAGCGCCCGCAACCGGGGCTTGCAACCGTCGGACTACCTGTATTCGTGGTGACGCCTCACTGCATGGCGTCGAGGTAGGCGGCCAGCAGGTGGAAAAGGAAACCGCAGCAAATCAGCCCGACAAGCACCGTTTTAGGCGCCTTCCACTTCGCGGGGAGGTGGTCGAACCGCACCACGAAATCGACGAATACTGCGAAGGCTGAAAACCCCTCGGCGAGTAGCCACACCGCAGTGAACCGCTCGTAGGCCAGAGCCAGAGGAGGGGCAGCTGCGCGGAGCCAGTATCCCACCTGCAAGAGCAGGGCAAGCGCGATCAGCGGGGAGAGAACGGGAGCCGTGCGAGAGGTGTTCATGTTCAAATACCACTGTGGATAAGACACTATGCAACGATGCAAGTACGTTCTATTCTGCGTTAGTTTTGAAAGAAACCTTATCAGCCATGAAAAACTACATTCAACTCCTTGCTGCTGTGGTCGTTCTGTCGGTTTTAGTAACCGGTTGCATGACTTCACAGGGTTCTTGCAGTGCCTACCAGTCCACGGAACAGCCTGCTGAGATCGCCGAGTAAACTGCCACCGGTTCAGTTCAGAACTGGAAGTAGATAAACGGTTGAAGTCCGTGGGCCATGGCGTTCCATGCTAGGCCTACGGCACAAAGTACCGCAACGAGGTGCACGGGCCACGGAGCTCGAGCAAACCGGTTGCGGTATTTTATTTTCCATGCCTCCGGAAGGAAGTGGATGGCGAAGCCGACTCCGAGGACCAGCAGGACGTCCCGGTAGCCGTGGACAAGTGCCCCGAACGGAGTGGGATCCGCAATCCGTGACAGCCGTTCGAGCACGACGTTTGCCGTGGTCCATTCGGCGCTGAGGTCGTGGGTGGTGCCGATGGAGTCCCAGGTGGTTTTGCTGCCTGCCCGGAACCAGATGCGGGTAAACGTGATGAAGTGAAAGGTGGCCAGCACACCTGCGATGCGCCAAACGAGCGTGCTCGTATTCACCCCGATCCTCCGGTACAGGCCCGCAAGTCCTTTCCACAACGCGAGCCCGAGCCCATTCATCCCGCCCCACAGGACGAAATTCCAGCTCGCCCCGTGCCACAGGCCCCCGACGAGCATGGTCAGCATCATGTGGGCATTCGTCGTCGCAGCTTGGCGCAAACGCGGTACAGCGGCCAGAAGGCTCCCACCGAAGGCAAGCACTCCCAGAGCGATCCAGCGCGCGGTGCCCGCCGGCAGCATAAACACCACAAACGAGGCGGTGACTGCACCGGCAATCCAGGTGCCGCGGGTCAACCCCCGATTGCCGCCCATGGGAATGTAGACGTAGTCCCGGAGCCAGGTCGATAGGCTCATGTGCCACCGCCGCCAGAACTCGGCGGGATTCGTCGCCTTGTACGGGCTGTTGAAGTTTTGGGGCAGACGGAAGCCGGTCAGGAGGGCGACGCCGATGGCCATATCGGTGTACCCGCTGAAGTCTGCATACACCTGCAAACTATAGGCATACAGCGCGAACAGCACCTCGATGCCCGAAAACGACTCCGGCGCAAGAAACACCCCGTCGACGAAGCGCGTCCCTAGGAAATCCGCAATCCAGACCTTTTTCAGCAAGCCGTTCACGATCCAAAAGATGCCCAATCCATACCCGATCCGGGTGACTTCCGCCGGAGCCAGCACCTGGGGGATGAACTCCTTTGCCCGCACGATGGGCCCCGCAACGAGTTGAGGGAAGAAGCTCACGTAAAAGGCGAAATCCAGCGGATTGCGGACAGGCGGTAGTTCACGCCGGTAGACGTCGATGGAGTAAGAGAGGGTTTGGAAGGTGTAAAAGCTGATGCCGACGGGCAGGGCGATGCGGTCTGCGATGGAATCGCGGAAGGCATGGGCCATGGCCGCAAATCCACCGCCGATGAGGTCGGACCACGCGCTCAGGTTGTCGGCGAAGAAATAAGCGTACTTGAAGGTCCCGAGGATTCCGAGGTTCAAGAGCATGCTTAGCGCTAGCCAGGCCTTGCGGTGTCGTCCTTCGCTGCGGTCAATGCGCTGCGCGATGGCCCAGTCAGAAAGCGTTGTAAACAGCAGCAGGCCGACAAACCAGCTGCTTGTTGCAAAGTAGAAATAGAGACTTACCGCAGCGAGGAAGGCGTTGCGCCGGACGATGCCCTTGCGGCCATCGCCAAATGCTCGTTCGATTGCCCACATGCCCATGAGCACGGCCGCAAAAAATGCCCAAAACTCAACCTGCAAAAACGTCATCGTTCGGGTGCGCTTGGAGAGACAAAATCGCCCCAACCGGCTAGCAGGGCATCAAACAAAAGCCGGGCAAGCATCCGGTAGCCGTCAGAGGTGAAGTGGATCAAGTCACTTTGGGCAAAGCCAGTTGATCTCCAGCGTTGTATGCTACCACTTCCCCCCATCGCTCGGTACTGATCAAACACCGCAACCCCATGCCGCTCACCAAGCCGGAACATGGCGTCTCGCACGGCTTCGGCGTTAGGATTTGACCGCCCCTTGTAGGCACTGTCCGTGTTCGTGAGGAGGAGGACTGCGGCATTCGGAGCTGAGGTCTTGACGCTGGAAATCAGTTGATCGTACCGCTTTTCGAACGCGGCAGCGTCAAACCCAGATACAGGACCGTGTGCATCGTTGATGCCGAGTCCGAAAATGACCAGTTCCGGCCCCAGTTCTGCGAGGGTGGGAGCGAAGCCTTCGGCACGCAGAAACCCTGCAGTACTTGCGCCGTTCACCCCGAGCTCGTGCTACACCACCCCGTGCTGCCCGGCCGATCCGAGGATAGCTCCGTGCA
>JBMTYE010000027.1:0-11618 GCA_049454255.1 Flavobacteriales bacterium | reverse complement strand
AACTCGCCGCGCAGCGGCGAAAAACTGGAAGCTGAAAACTGAAAAGGGGCTCGAGCGCCTTTCGATCGCCCGAACCCCTCCTGAAACTCAAACTAGCCGCGCAGCGGCGAAAACTCAAACTAAAAACTTCAACTCAAACTCAAACTCAAACTTATTTGTTCCGATACTGCTCCATGACCTGCTCGAACGTGTTCTTGAACTGGTCGTAGTTGTATTCGGCGCGGATGCGTTCTTCTTGCTTCAGGCCAGCGATGTAGGCGTCGGCGATTTTTGCGCCGGAGAGCTCGATGGCGAGGTAGGCGATGTACTTGCCGTCTTGGGCTTGGGTCAGCTCCTGGCAGATGGTGATGGCGCCCGTAAGCTGCTGGTTGACAATGGTGCGGGAGAGTTCGTTGAACTTGCTCGTGGCCTCTTCGGTGGTGTTGAAACCGAGCTGGGTGGCTTGGTTTTCAGCGACCGTTTCGACGGTGGCCTGGATGGAGCGGGCGAGGGTCGCTTCCGCGTTTTGGCGGGCGATCTTCTTCGCGATCTCGCGCTGGGGGCTGGTACCGGTGGCGGAGGCCCGGAAGAACTCCTTCGTGGGGAGGTACTGGTCGCCCGAGCAGTATTCGACAATGCGCGTTTCGCCGCGGGTGTCTGGGGTCGACGTGGTGATGGGATCTTTGTCCTTGCAACCCGCGAGAGAGAGGGCAGTTGCGGCACCACCGAGGAGGAGGAAGGTGTTGAGGTTCATAGGGTAAGGGATTGTGTGAGCGAGGTGATTGGGGGTTTGGGTTTGCACGGTTCAAGAGCCGTGCCAAACTTAAAAAACAAACTACCGATAGAGCGATTTCAGCAACTCGTCCGAGAAGCTGCCGCGCAATTCCGCACCGGCCTTGCGGTAGGCCTCAGCGCTTGCAGCCTCGAAATTTAACTGCACGCCCTTGACCCGGTCGAGGTTGCGCTGCAGCACCACCGCGTTGTCGGCTCCGCGGATGACGATGGTGGCATCGAGGGTGGCTGTGAAGAAGCCGCTTCCGGAGCCGGCTTCGCGGGTGTCGGCATCGATAGCGATGCGCAGGTCGGCCGTGCGGACATCCTCGGTGAGGGTGCAGCCCCGTTCTGAAAGGGCGGCCCGGAGGGCCTCCGTCAGCGCCGGGGTCCGGACGGGGCGGCCGAAGGCGCGTTCCGTGGAGGCGATGGCCACCGTGGGAGCGATGAGCCGGACGGGCACCGTGACTTCCGGCGGCGGCAGGTTGCGCAAGGCCGGGACGTCTACTCCGCCACCGGCGCGGGGCAGCAGCCGCTCGAGATCGACGGCGATCCGCAGATCGGTTGCGCGGGTTCCCGGGTCGAAGCCGTCGAGCGGCACCGACACGACCCCGTTCGCGTCCGTCGTGAGTTCGACGCGCCGGGGGAGCGTGCCGCGGTGGTAGCGGGCCACCACGGGGAAGTTGGGCGCGGCGGCCCCGTCGAGGAAGACCTGCACATCGAGCGATCCGCGGTAGCCCGCGGCCGGCACCAGCTCGACCCCGTTCTCCGCCGGCTTCAGCGCCACACCTGCCAGCAACGACGTCACCGCATCGAGGCAGGCCCGGTCTAGGGCGACCTCCGCACCGCCGGCATCTCGCCAAACCATCGACTCGCCCGCAAACGGCGCGAGCGCCGCGAGGCATCGGTAGCACCGGTCCACCGCCGCCACCGCATCGCGTGCCGACCGCGCCGAGAGTCCGGACGTGTAAAATCCGCCCGCCACCGCAGCTGCAGCCGACCGCCGTTCAGCGAGGATGCGCTCCCACGTGGCGCGGGAGAGCCGGTAATAGGCCCAGGCCTCGTTGCCGTCCTCGTGGCTGCCGACGAGCTCGTAGCCCTCGAGGTTTTCAGCGGAGGTGCTGGAGATGTTTTGGCGGAATTGCTGGCTGACGAGGTCGTTGTGCTGCGACGTTTGGAGGGCAGAATTCGATTCGACGCGGACACGGATTTCGGTGGCGAGGTCGGCCAGGGCGCGCTTTTTCGCTGCATCCATCGCGTCGTATGGATGCTGATCCTTTGAGGCAGAGGCGATTCCGATGTAGTAGCCGGGGAGTTGTGGTCGGGCTGAAGCCCAAACCGGCAACGGCACCGCTGCCGGCTTCTTCAACCCACACCCCGCCGTGACGACCAGGGCGAGCACCGCCATCACCGCCCGCATCATGGCACGAGGATGCGGAGGGCGCTTTCAACCACAGAACGCACTTTCAGGGCAGTAGCCTCCATGGAGGTGTTGATCATCACCGATTCGTCTTTCGGCGTTTGGCGCGCGGTGAGCAGCGCCTGCAGCTCAGCGCGCCCCGCCCGGTTCACCCCGCCGGAGGCATGCGTCGGGAATATATTCTGCTGATTTCCAGAGTATTTTGCATACCGCACCGCATCGTGCTCCGTGTGCGTTACCATTTCCGACGCGAGCGTGGCGCCCGTCTCCAGCGAAACCAGCTGCACATTGAAGGTCACCTTCACGGTCCGCGTTGTGGCGAACTCCATGTACTGCACCGGCCGGTACTCGGTCTCGGTGTACTTCTTGCCCTCGCTGTTCACCCGCTCTACCTGGTAGGACTCCATGCCCTGGCGCGTGTACCGCTCGAGCTCGGTGTCGACGACATCGCAATCGACGACGGGGCCCTTCAGCATCGCTTTTGCGCCGAGGAGACCACCGACCTGCACGGCCGTCGTGGCATTCAGCACGCCGCTGAGCGCGAGCTGCTGCTCCTGCAGGATGAGCGCTTGGTTTTCCCGGTCCACGATTTTCAAGAAGGGATCGGTGGATTCGCTGAGGCGCTGCTGGACGTAGCTCCGAAGCTTCGTTTCGATGTTCAGGCGGGTGGTTCCGTTTGCAAAGGGGAGGAGCGCGACCGTAAACTGACCGGCAGCGAGGGCCTGGTCGCGGCGTGCGGCGGCATCCTTGAAGGTGGCGAGCCGGTCGGTGCAGGCCTTGAACGCGGTGTGTGCCGCGCGGTAGGTCTTTGCATCAAGGGCAGCTGTGCCTTGGCGGTAACGGGGTTCGCAGTAGGCGACATCGGCGAGGTTGCGGGCGTCTTTGTAGGCGGGATCGAGCCGGAGGACTTCGGTGAGGTCGGTGAGGGCCGCGTCGAACTTCTCTCCCTCAAGCGCTTGGACGGCTTTGCGGTAGAGATCGTCCATGTGGGAGTTCTTTACCTGGTTGAATGCCATCCGTTTGGTCTCCGGAAAATCCAGCCGCACACCTACAGCATCGACCTTCTTATAATATGCATCGGCCTCCTCGTACGCGCGCACGGCCGCAGCCTTTTCGTCGCGCATGAGGGCCCCGTCGAAGGCCGTCAGCCGATCGTTCAGCACCCACTGCCCGGTCCGGCGCAGGCCCTGCATCGCCTCAGTGTTCATCTTGTCCTTCTGCACGGCGGTGAAGTAGAATCCCGCGGCCTGCTCCATCATCCCGGCCTCTTCCATCTTCGCTCCGCGCTTCGTGAAGGCCTTCGAGCCGTTGCACGACGTAAGAGCAAAGGCGCTAAGGACGAGCATGAAGGCTGCGACACTTCGGGGGCGCAGGAGTGCCGCTTGGGCGGCTCGGAAGGGAAATTTCGAACGCATGGCAGGCCGAAGTTAGGGCAAGTCACGGCGGTGCGGGCACAAACCGTGCCATGACGGCCCTACCTTCGCGGCGCGCAACGAACGCCGACGGTCGATGAAGAACATCCTGATTTTAGGGGCAGGGCGCTCCAGTTCCTCGCTGATCGACCGGCTGTTAACCCGGGCGCCGGAAGGGGGATTTCGGGTCGTGGTCGGAGATTTGGACCGTGCGCTGGTGGAGGCCAAACTCGCCGCGCACCCCCACGGCCTCACCCACGGCGAAGCGTTCGCCCTCACCCTCGACAGTACGGAAGTGCGGGACGCCCGCATCGCCGCCGCAGATGTCGTCGTGTCCATGGTCCCCGCCTCGGGCCACCCTGCCATCGCGGCGGCGGCCATTGCGGCCGGCGTTCCCGTGATCACCCCGAGCTACATCTCGCCGGAAATGGCGGCGCTCGACGGCCCTGCCAGGGCTGCGGGTGTGCTGGTCCTCTGCGAGTTAGGTCTCGATCCGGGCATCGACCACCTGAGCGCGATGGCCCTCCTGCACAGCATCCGGTCCACCGGCGGCCGTGTCACGCATTTCGAGAGCTACTGCGGCGGTCTTCCCGCTCCGGCGAGTGACACGAACCCGTGGCACTACAAATTCAGCTGGGCCCCACGCAATGTGGTGGTGGCGGGCCAAGCAGGAACCTCCACCTTCCTCGCCGGCGGCCGTCCCCGGGCCATTCCGCCCCACCGGGTCTTCAGCACGGTGCGCCGCGTCGAGATCGGCGGGGTCGTCTACGATGCCTACCCGAACCGCGATTCGCTGGCCTACACAGAACGCTACGGCCTGACCGGGGTTGACACCCTCATCCGGGGCACCCTCCGCGGGGAGGGCTTCTGCGCTTCGTGGGACATCCTGGTCGCGCTCGGCTGCGTGCGGGACGATGTGCGGATGGAGTGGCCGGAAGGCACCACATGGGACGGCTGGATGCGAACCTTCTTGCCCGTGAGTTCGGGCTCCGACCTGCGCACGGCCATCGCCCGGCAGACCGGGGCGAGCGGTCCGGCGCTCGACCGCCTCGCGTGGCTCGGCCTGTTCGATACAACGACTGGCCCAGGCGCCTGTTCGGGTTCCCCGGCGGACATTTTGCAGGGACTGCTCGAGCGCATGTGGAAGCTCGAGCCCACGGACCGCGACCTCATCGTGCTGTGGCACCGGGTCGCCTACGAGCAGGAGGGAAGGCGGTTTGAGGTGGAGAGCAGTCTGGTGCGCGAGGGCCGGGATTCCACGTTCACCGCGATGTCGGATACCGTGGGGTGGCCCATCGCGTTGGCGGCGGAACACGTCCTTGCGGGCGGGTTCGGCCGGACGGGGGTGGAGGCTCCGCTAGCTCCGGTGTACGGCGAGGTGCTCCTGCCGCAGCTCGAGGCGTGCGGCATCCGGTTTGACGAACACCGCCGGGCGTTGTGATGGGTCCTGGGGTTTGGGCAGCGGTGTGCTGTGGCTGTGCGGGGTTGCCCGACTGGCCGGCGGAAGGGGAGCCCACGATGCCGTGGGTTCGGGAGGCGGTGGAATGGCGCCTGAAGCGGGGCCTGGACGACTGCGGCGAGGCAGTTCCGGCCGTGGATGCATGGACGCTTGCGTGGCTCGCTGGAGCTCCCGACGTGCACGTCGACATCCGCACGGCCGAGTGGCCCTTCCTGGCCGTCGCGCCGACCCTGCTGCCCGTGCTCGCCCAAAGCCTGACCCTCAGCGCCCTCGACGGCTCGGACACCCGCAATCTGTCTGCGGAGGATCGGCGCGAGGCCGTGCGCCGCGTGAAGCGCGTTGCGCACCGCACATCGGGCTTCATGACGCCTGAGCTTCGCCGCGCCTTCAGGGCATCGCGGTAAGCATACTGGTCAGGGCGGCCACGAGCAAAAACGTCCCGAGAGCGACCCACTTGAGCAGCGGTTGCAAATTGTGCATGGCGCCGCGTACGGGAGGCGGACACGGCGGGTTGCAGTGCCGTACCTTCGGGCCTGCATGCGCAGTTTCGACGTTCCAGAATTCTACCGCAGTCCCATCATCGGCCGCGTGAAGGCGGCCCGGAAAGCGGCGGATCCCCGCAAACAGGACCTGTCTCCGACCGTGCTCGACTTCGGTCCCGTCCGCTTCGTGCTCGCCCGCCACTTCGGATTTTGCTTCGGCGTCGAGCACGCCATCGAGGTGGCCTACGCGGCGATTGCGGAGCAGCAGGGCCGGAACATCTTCTTGCTCAGCGAGATGATCCACAATCCGGAGGTCAACGAAGACCTGCGCAGCCGGGGCGTCCGCTTCCTGATGGATACCGACGGCACGCGCCGCATACCGTTTGATTCGCTGACAGCGGAGGACGTCGTGGTGGTGCCTGCCTTCGGTACTACGCTGGAAATCAGTGCGGAGCTTGAGGCACGTGGCGTGGACTTGAAGGCCTACGACACAACGTGTCCGTTCGTGGAAAAGGTCTGGAAGCGGTCGGCCGTGCTGAGCAACGAGGCGCACACGGTGATCATCCACGGGAAGCCGGGCCACGAAGAGACCCGGGCGACGTTCAGCCACGCGGCGGGGAACGGACATGCGGTGGTGGTCAAGGATTTGGCCGAAGCGCGCTGGCTGGCAGATTTTCTCACCGACCCCGATGCGCTCGGCGGCGATACGGCATTCACTGAGCGCTTCGCCGGCCGCACCACCCCCGGTTTCTCGTGGCGCACCCACTTCGACCGCATCGGCGTGGTGAACCAAACCACGATGCTCGCCACCGAAACGGCGGCCATCGCCGACCTCCTGCGCAACGCGGTCCTCGCCCGCGGCGGCACCGCGGCAAACACCCGCGACACCTTGTGCTACGCCACGAACGACAACCAACAAGCGACCCTCGCCGCCCTGGCCGCCGGCGCCGATGTGGCCGTGGTGGTGGGTGGATACAACAGCTCGAACACGACGCACCTGGTCGAATTGTGTGCCGAGCGCATGCCCACGTATTTCATCCGCAACGAGTTAGAGTTCACGAAGGAGGGCTTGCGGCACTTCGATGTGCACGCCGAGGAGGTGCGCGTGGCGCACGATCCCTGGCCGCAATCTGCCACTGGGGCGACGATCCTACTCACCAGTGGCGCCTCGTGCCCCGATGCTTCGGTCGATCGGGTGCTGCAACGCATTCTTGCGGCATATCCCGGTGCGCGAACAGTGGAGGAGGTGCTCGCGGAAGTGTGACGGGCTGTACCTTTCGGTCATGGAAGCGCCGCGCCTGAGGAGTTTCATCCGCAACGTCCGAACTGAACCGCGCAGGTTCAGTTACCGCTCGCATTTGGTACCCGATACGCGTCCGGAATGGGACGAACGCAAGCGCCGGATCGAGGAGGAAGTCCTCCGTGAGCAGGGGGCTACGGCCGAGCTCGGTGAATCGCTTCCGCCGCCGGTGCGCATCCGGTCGCGCAGTGGCCGACTCGCGAAAGACGGAACCTTCCGCAGCCGTCGCGAACAGCGGATGCGCGCAAACCGCTATGCCCTGCTGCGGGCGTTGCTGATTATTTTGGGATTGATTTGGCTCGGAATCAAAGGGTTAGAATGGGTTGATGCCACGGACTTCGGCGGCATGCTGAACGGCCTGCGCTCATGAGCGACCAGGACCGTATCCAGGTGTTGCCGGCGCATGTTGCGAACCAAATCGCAGCAGGAGAAGTGGTTCAGCGCCCCGCCAGCATCGTCAAGGAACTCGTGGAGAATGCGGTCGATGCCGGTGCCACGCGCATCGACGTCCACCTCACGGACGCCGGTCGCACCCTGGTCCACGTGATCGACACCGGCTCCGGCATGTCCCCGGCGGACGCGGTCCGCTGCTTCGAGCGCCACGCCACCTCGAAGCTCCGCAACGCGGACGATCTGTTCGCCCTCCTCACGAAGGGGTTCCGCGGCGAAGCCCTCGCCTCCATCGCGTCGGTAGCTCGGGTGGACCTCCGCACCTGCCGTCCCGGCGATGCCATCGGCACCCGCGTCCAGGCCGAGGGCGGCGACTCCCCCCGTCCCGAGGCCCTGCCTGCAACCCCCGGCACCTCCATCGCCGTCCGCGACCTGTTCTACAACATCCCTGCGCGCAGGGCCTTCCTCAAATCGGATGCTGTCGAGCTCCGGCACTGCCTCGACGAATTTCAGCGGGTCGCTTTGGCCCACCCGGACATCGCCTTCACGCTGACATCGAACGGCCAAGAGCTGTACCACCTGCGCCCCGGCTCTCCGCGCGCCCGCATTCTCGGCATCTTCGGCGCCCGCTACGACGAGCGCCTCGTGCCCATCGACGAGGCCACGGATGTCGTACGCGTCACCGGCTTCGTCGGCAAACCGGCCTTCGCCCGCAAGTCGCGCGGCGAGCAGTTCCTCTTCGTCAACCGGCGCTTCATCCGCCACCCCGCGCTGCACCGCGCCATCTGCGACGGCTTCGCTGGGCTGCTCCCCCCGGATGCGCTGCCCTTCTATGTCCTCTTCCTTGAGGTCGACCCGGCGCGCGTCGACATCAACATCCACCCGACGAAGATCGAGGTGAAATTCGACGAGGAACGCACCATCACGGCCTTGCTCCGCCCGGCCATCCGCCGCGGCCTGGGCCGTTTCCAGGTTGCCCCCGCGCTCGACTTCGACCAAGAAGCCTCCCTCTCCATCGCTCCGCTGCGGGCAGGTACGGAAGTGCGCGAACCCCGGGTGAAGGTGGATACGACGTACAATCCGTTTCGTAGTTCAAGTTCCAGTTTGAGTTTGAGTTCTGGTTTTAGTTTGGGTGGGGGGGCGGAGGTGTTGGAGCCTGAAATCGCCCCTGCTCCGACCACGTTCCGCGCGGCGCAGCCGCCCTTCCCCTCAACCTCAACCTCCCCCCTTCCCCGCTACATCATCACGCCCGTCGCCTCTGGCATCGTCGTGGTGGATCCGCACCGGGCGCATGCGCGGGTGCTGTACGAGGAGTTGCTCGGGCGGCACCGAGATGGGGCGCAGGAGACGGGCAGCGGGGTGGTAGCGCAGCGGTTGCTTTTTCCGGAGGAGTGTTTCCTGCCGCCGGCGGAGCGGGAGTGGATGCTGGCGGAGCGGGAGCGGCTGATGGAATGGGGCCTGCACATCGAGGGAGCGGAAGGAGGGGTGCGGGTGCTCGCGGTTCCGGCGGAGGCGGAGGCGTCGCCGGCGGAGTTGGTCGAGGCTGTGGTGGGAGCGGGGGATGTGGAGGTGGGGATGGATGGGGAGGGGAGGTGGGAGCGGCTGGCGGCGCGTTTGGCCCGGGCTCGGGCGGTGCGGCCGGGGACGGTGTTGACGGCCGAGGCGCAGGCGGATTTGCTCGACCGGCTCTTCGGTTGCGAGGTGCCCGGGCTGGACCCGTTCGGACGCCCAGCGGTGGTTACCTTTACGGCTGACGAAATTCGAGAACGGTTCAACTGATGTTTGACAACACTCCCCAAGTAGTTCGTAATCTGATCTTTATCAATGTGCTGTTCTTCGTGGGCAGCATGCTGATCGGGAAGGACGAGGCGGTGCGGGTGTTTGCCGGGACCTATCCCGGTTCGCCCTTTTTCAAGCCGTGGCAGGTGGTGACCCACATGTTCATGCACGGGGGGCTCACCCACATTTTCTTCAACATGTTCGCGCTCTTCATGTTCGGGAGCCAGCTCGAGCGGTTGTGGGGGCCGAGGCGGTTTCTGAACTACTACCTCATCAGCGGGTTGGGCGGCTTTGTGCTGCACGAGTTGGTCGTGGGGATCAGTTTGTACCAGGAGTTTGGGAGCTTTTTCCCGCCGCGGGAAGCGCTCGTGCCGCCGGGGTACAGCGGGATCTATGCCGTGGAGGAGCTGGAACGCTACTACGGCCGGGTGGTCGGGGCGTCGGGGGCGGTGTTCGGGTTGCTCCTGGCCTTCGGGATGCTCTTCCCGAACACCGAGCTTATGCTGATTTTCCCACCCATTCCCATCAAAGCGAAGTACTTCGTGTTCGGGTACGGGGCGGTGGAGTTGTTCCTTGCGTTGAGTGAGGGTGGGAACGACAACGTGGCCCACTTTGCCCACCTCGGGGGCATGCTGTTCGGGTACCTGCTGTTGAAACGTTGGCAACGCGACCGCTCGACCTTTTACTGATCATGTGGGAGGAGATTCGGCGGCATTGGCGTGAAGGCGGAGTGTTGAACCGCCTGATTTTGCTCAACCTCGCGGTGTTCGTGGGGGTGGCGACCGTGCGGTTGCTCGGGCGGATGGAGATGCTGCCGGGGGAGGAGGCGTGGTGGACCGGGCCTGGGGTCTTCGGGCTTGCCGTGTCGTGGGAGGTTGCGGTGCTGAAGGTGCGGCCGTGGGCTGTGCTGACCCACATGTTCGTGCATACGGATGTCTGGCATGTGGCGCTCAACATGCTGTTGCTCTGGTGGATGGGACGGGTGTTCGCGGCGTCATCGGGCAACCGGCGCTTGCTTTCGACCTACCTGCTGGGCGGGCTCGCCGGATTTCTGGTCTATGCGGTGATGTCGAATCTCTTCCCGGGCCTGCGCAGCGGGAGCACTTTCGCCTACGGGGCGAGTGCCGCTGTCATGGCCGTCTTCGCGGCAGCGGCGACGCGCGAACCGGACCGGCCGGTGGCCATCATCTTCCTGGGCCAGGTGCCGCTGAAGTGGGTGGCGCTGGCGTATGTGGCGCTGGACTATTTCGGGTTGAGCTCCGGGGGAGCCCAAACAGGAGGCCACCTCGCCCACCTCGGCGGAGCCGTGTATGGATTTTTACTGGTCCGCGCCTGGAATCGGGGCTACGATCCTGCGCGGTGGTTCGAGGTGCTCCTCGACCGGCTTGCGGTGTGGGCACCCCGCAGTGGTGCAGGGGGAACGCGGATGAAGATGGTGCAGCGCCGCAGAAAGGCGGAACCGGTGCGGCGGCCCGTCAGCGACGAGGACTTCAACGCATCGAAGAAGGAGAAGGCCGAGCGCCTCGACCGCATCCTCGACAAAATCTCGAAGCAAGGGTACGATAGCCTCTCCGCGGAGGAGAAGCGCTTCCTCTTCGAACAGTCCCACCGATGAAGAAGCAGAAGCGGGCGTGGGGGTCGGGTGTGCTTGTTTGGCCCGGTGCTGCGGCGGTGCTCGCGGCCGAAGCGGCCGTGCGGGTGAGTCCGGAAACGTTCGCCTTGCTTGCGCCGTTCGGACTCATCTATCCCTGGGCGCTGCTGGTGCTGGCTGCGGGCGCGGTGTGGCGGCTGGTGACCGGCGACCTCAAGGGTCTCATCGTTCCGGCGGTGGTGCTCGTGGTGTCGTGGACGCATGCGGTGGAAACGTGGGGTGGATGGTGGAGTCCGGCTGCTGATGTGCGGGTGAATCCGGGAAACGAACTGGAGCTGTTGTCGTGGAACGTACGCCTGTTCGACCGCTACAACCAGCTTGGCGGAGAGCCGATTCGGGACAGCATCCTGGCGGTAATCGACCGGGAAGGGGCGGATGTCGTGTGCCTGCAGGAATGCTACATCGATGAAGGCAATGAGGCTTGGATGCGGCGGGAGAAGCTCGAGGGGCGGGCGGGGACAGGGTTTTGGCATGCCGACTTTTCCCATGAAATCGACAGCAAGACCCACTTCGGCCTGGTGACCCTGTCCAAACACCCCATAGTCCGTTCGGAGGTGATTCGCTTCGACAACGACGCAAACAACAACTGCATCGTGGTGGACATTGTTGTGGCAGGCGACACGCTGCGCATCTTCAACGCCCACCTGAGCTCCATCCGCTTCGACCGCGGGGACTACCAAGCGGTGCGTACCGGACCCGATCCCGAGGAACGTGCGAAACTTTGGGCCCGGATGCGGCAAGCTTGGATCAAACGCGCCTCACAAGCCCGCAACGTCGCGGAGGCCGTCGCGGCAAGTCCCTACCCGGTGATTCTCGCCGGGGACTTCAACGACTCGCCGGTGTCGTATGCCCTGCACCGGTTCGACATGCTGGAGGATGCTTTTGCGGCCGGGGGAGAAGGTCTGGGCGGGACCTACATCGGCGATTTGACGCCGTTGCGCATCGACTACATACTGCATTCGCCGTCCCTTACGG
>JBMTYE010000026.1:0-12204 GCA_049454255.1 Flavobacteriales bacterium | reverse complement strand
CCACTCCTCGGCAGGGGAGAAGTCCGGGGTGGGCGGGCGCAGTGCAGCAACAATGTCGCGCACGACGTTCGGGAACGAAAACTCTACGAGTGATGCCATGCAGACGTGTACGCCCACAAAGCCGCAAGGTTTCGTTTCAAATGCACTTGAAGTGGTCGAAGGGTTCGCCGCACGACCGGCAGGCGAAGTGGGCCTTGCACGCTGTCGAACCGAAGGGACTGACCAGACGGGTATCCCGGCTTCCGCACCGCGGGCAGGCGACCTCGGTGGCTGTGCCCGTCAAGAACCGCTTGTCTGTACTGGACCCTTCGGGCGGGGCGATGCCGTGGACCCGCATTTTCTCGCGGGCTTCCGGTCCGATGCGGTCTGTGCTCCATACCGGAGTCCCGGTCCAGCCGATGCGTACAGCATCTCCCCAAACCGCGCACGCTTCCCGCACGCTGTCAAGAATGACATCCCCCGCTGGACAGCCGAGGTAGGTCGGTAACAAGTCCACCTGAAACCTCCCCGGCGCGACTTCGGTGATGGCCCCGACCATCCCGAGTTCAGCTATGGTCAGGAAGGGCAATTCGGGATCCGGGACCTGCGCGATGGCGTCCACAAGGGCTTCGCGGGTTACCACGTCGCGCCAGGATAGGTGCGTTGCAGGACCTGCATTTCAGCAAGCAGGTAGCTCAGGTGTTCTGTGTGCTTGCCGCCTTTGCCGCCCCGCTGGTAAGCAGTTACCTCGGGCATCAAGACACCGGCTTCCTCGAGGCAGCTTGCTATGGCGGCCTCCCAAGGTTCGCGCAGGAGGGAAGGGAGGGGACAGATGCCCGCTTCCGCGGCGGCCCGGTCGAGGTCCGTGTCTTCAAACAGCTCACCGCAAAAAGGGGCGAGACGCACAAGGGCCTCCTGCGTTCTGCGGCGGCTTTCCGCTGTGCCATCGCCGAGGCGGATGACCCATTCACGGGCGTGGGCCACGTGGTACTTGAGTTCGGTGGCCGCTTTCCGACCGAAGGCCGCGATGTCCGCGTCGTTGCAGGTTTGTGCGACAGATTCCGCCTTGCGCACCGCGAATTCCGCGTAGAAGAGGTGCCGGACGAGGGTGACGGCGAAGTCGCCGTTCGGTTGTTCGACAAGCAGGTGGTTGCGGAACTGCCGGTCCGTCCGGAAGTAGGCCAAATCGTCCTCCGTCCGTCCCTTGCCCTCGCATTCCCCCGAGCGGGTGAGCAGCCAGCGCGCCTGGCCGATGAGGTCGAGCGCGAGGTTCGTCAACGCGATGTCCTCCTCCAGGACGGGGCCGTGGCCGCACCATTCGCCCAGCCGTTGGCCGAGCACAAGCGCGTCATCGCCCCACTGGACTAGCCATTCTGCTAAGAGCTCGCGCGTCATTACATGTTTTTGACCTCGTCCGGGAGGTCGTAGAAGGTGGGGTGGCGGTACACCTTGTCGTCCGAAGGGTCGAACAGGATGTCCTTTTCGTCCGGCGAAGAGGCGGTGATGGCTGCTGCGGGCACGACCCAAATGCTCGTTCCTTCCTGCCGCCGCGTGTACACATCGCGGGCGTTACTCAGGGCCATTTCGGCATCCGCGGCATGGAGGCTACCGACGTGGCGGTGGCTCAGTCCTTGGCGGCTGCGGATGAAGACCTCCCACAGAGGCCACTCGGCGTGAGACGTCATGCGGCAGGGCGTTCGGCTGCGGCGCGGCGTTTTGCAGCGTGTGCCTGCGCGGCTTCCCGGACCCACGCACCATCCTCGTGGGCCGCGCGCCGCGGTTCGAGGCGCTCCCGGTTGCACGGTCCGTTGCCGGCGATAACCTGCTGGAATTCCGTCCAGTCGATGGCTCCGAAGCGGTAGTGGCCAGATGCGGCATCCCAGCTCAGGTCCGGATCGGGCACCGTCAGCCCGATGAGGTCCGCCTGTGGCACGGTCATGTCCACGAAGCGTTGGCGCAGTTCGTCGTTTGAGAAGCGCTTGATCCGCCAGCGCATGGATTCTGCCGAGTTCGGCGACTCCGCATCCGCCGGACCGAACATCATCAGCGAAGGCCACCACCAGCGGTTCAGCGCATCCTGCGCCATCTCCTTTTGTTCGGGGGTGCCTTGGGCCAGGGTCAACATGATTTGGAACCCTTGCCGCTGGTGGAAGCTCTCCTCCTTGCAGACCCGCGTCATCGCTCGGGCGTAAGGTCCGTAGCTGCACTTGCACAGGGGGACCTGGTTCATGATGGCAGCCCCGTCGACGAGCCAACCGATGGCCCCCACGTCGGCCCAGGTCAGGGTCGGGTAGTTGAAGATGGAACTGTACTTTGCTCGGCCTGAGTGCAGCTCGTCGATGAGCTCGTCGCGGGTCACGCCCAGGGTTTCTGCGGCGGAGTACAGGTAGAGGCCGTGGCCGCCTTCGTCCTGGACTTTGGCCAGCAGAATGGCCTTGCGCTTCAGGCTCGGAGCGCGGGAAATCCAGTTCGCTTCGGGCAACATGCCGACGATTTCGCTGTGCGCATGCTGGCTAATCTGCCGAATGAGCGTGCGCCGGTAGCGCTCAGGCATCCAGTCCTTCGCTTCAATTTTCAGGTCGCGCGCTACGTACGCTTCGAAGTGTTCCTCAGGAGTCATTGCCTACAGGGTGTGGGCCAAATATACGGCCGTATTTTCGCGCTGCATGACCGACTTCCATCCCCTGACCGTTCGTGAAGTCCGCCGCGAGACGGCCGACTGCGTTTCCATCCTGCTCGCCCCCCGTCCGGAAGATGCTGAGCGCTTCCGGTTCACGGCGGGCCAATACCTCACGTTGCGGACGGAACTCGACGGCGCAGAGGTGCGCCGCAGCTACAGCATCTGCACGGCGCCCGCCTCCGGCGAACTGCGCGTGGCCGTCAAACGCGTGCCCGACGGCCGCTTCAGCACGTGGGCAAACGCCCACCTTGCACCCGGCGACGTGCTCGAAGCGATGGCCCCGGCGGGCCGCTTTACCCACGTTCCTCAACCGGCACATCCACTCCACCACGTGGGATTTGCCGCCGGTTCAGGCATCACGCCGGTCCTCGGCATCCTCGAAACGGTGCTGCAGGAGGAGCCGGAGAGCACATTCACCCTGTTTTACGTGAACAAAGACGCCCAGAGCGTCATCTTCAAAGAGCGGCTGCACGACCTCAAGGACCGATTTCTCGGGCGGCTCCGGCTGTTCCACTTGCTGACCCGCGAGCCGATGGAGCTCGAGCTCTTCCACGGTCGCCTCGACAAGGACCGGTGCACCCGCATCCTGAATTCGGGCCTGCTGCCGGCAGGCGAAATCGGGGCCGCTTGGCTCTGCGGACCGGAATCCATGATCACCGATTGCCGGGATGCCCTGCGCGAGGCCGGCGTGCCGGAGGACCGCGTCCACTTCGAACTGTTTACGTCGGCGGGTTCGGCGACGAAAACCGTCTCGTCGGCACCCGCAACGGGCACCGAAGTCGCCATCGTGCTCGACGGCATCACCACGACGGTGCGCCTCGAAGGCACCCGTTCCATCCTCGATGCCGCACTCGATGCCGGGCTCGATGCGCCGTACAGCTGCCTCGGCGGGGTGTGCTGCACCTGCCGGGCCCGCATGACGTCGGGCAAGGCCGAGATGGCCATCAACTACGCCCTCGAACCCCGTGAGGTGGAGCAGGGCTTCATCCTGACGTGCCAAGCGCGGCCGGTAGGCGAGGGGCCGTTCGTCGTCGATTACGACCAGCAGTAAGTTCAGTCGCCGTTCCGCTCGGCCAGTTCCAGCCAGCGTTCCTCGGCGGCATCCAGCTCGGTGCTCACCGCCCCGAGGTCGGCGCTGAGCCGGAGGAGCGCCTCGTGGTCCGTGGCGGAAGCGAGGGCCGTCGAAAGCTCCTGCTTGCGGCTTTCCAGCGCGGCAATTTGGGCTGGAAGCTGCTCGTATTCGAACTTTTCCTTGAAGCTTAACCTCTTGGAATAATCGCCCTTCGGCGGTGCGCTTGCAGGTGTGGGGCTGCTGACGGGTGAAGGTGCACTTGCCGCCTCCTTCCGGGCCTCGTCTCGGGCGAGCCGGTACTGCGTGTAGTTGCCCGGATAGTCCCGTACCGCAGTGGAGCCATCTTCCCCCAGCACCCAAACGTGTTCCACGAGCCGGTCCATGAAGTACCGGTCGTGTGAGACTACAATCAGGCAACCCGGGTAGTCAAAGAGGAACTCCTCGAGGACCTGCAACGTGAAGATGTCGAGGTCGTTCGTGGGCTCGTCGAGGATGAGCACGTTCGGGTTGCGCATGAGCACCTGCAGGAGGTGGAGGCGTTTCTTTTCCCCGCCGCTGAGCACGCGGATGTAGTTGTGGTGGGTGTGGCGCGGGAAGAGGAAGCGTTCGAGGAGGTCGGCCGCGAGGAGCTTTGCACCCTTTTGCAACGGCATGAACTCCGCAATGGAGCGCACGGCCTCGAGGACGCGCATTTCTTCGGGAAACTGCGCGCCGTGCTGGTGAAAGTGGCCGAAGACGACCGTTTCGCCGATGACCACTTTGCCGCCGGTGGGCTCCGACTTGCCCACGATGAGGTCGAGGAGCGAGGATTTGCCGGCGCCGTTTGCGCCCACGATGCCGATGCGTTCGCCGCGCTTGAAGGCGTGGGTCAGGCCCTCGATGAGCACGCGTTCGCCGTAGGCCAGCCGCACCTTGTGGAGTTCGATGACCTTGCCGCCGAGCCGTTCGGGATTCAGGTGCAGGTGGAGCGGATCGTCCTCGAGCCGTTTGCGGGCCTCTTCTCGGATTTCGTAGAAGCGGTCGATGCGGGATTTGGACTTGCCGGTTCGGGCAGAAGGTGTGGCCCGCATCCATTCGAGTTCCCTCCGGAGCACGCTGCGTGCGCGGTCGCGGACGGCGTGGGCGTTGTCGATCCGTTCAGCGCGTTTTTCGAGGAAGTACGCGTAGTTCCCCTGGTATTTGTGGAGCCGTCCGCCGTCCAACTCGAACAAGGTCCCGCACACGTTCTCCAGGAAGTACCGGTCGTGGGTGACCATCAGCAGGGTCGTCCGGGCGGCGGCCAAATGCTTTTCGAGCCACTGCACCATCTCGAGATCCAGGTGGTTCGTCGGCTCGTCGAGGAAGAGCAGGTCCGGTTCCTCGATGAGCACCCGGGCCAGGGCGATGCGCCGCCGCTCGCCGCCGCTCAGGGTGGCGACCTTGCGGTCCATCGCGTGGAGGTTGAGCTTGCCGAGTACCTCGCGGGCCCGGGCTTCGTAGTCCCAACCCCCGGTGGCGTCCATGGCATCCGTGGCCCGCTGCAGCGCCTCGGCGTCCCCTAAGGCCGCCGCCGCAGCATAGGTCCGCACGGCCTGAACGGCGGTGATGCTGCCCGAATACAGCGCGTCGAGCACCGTCGCGTCGGGGGCGAAGGCCGGTTCCTGGTCCAGCAGCGCCCAGCGGACCCCCGCCCGGATGCTCACCCGTCCCGCGTCCGCCGGTTCGGTGCCGCAGATGGCCCGCAGGAGGGTGGTTTTGCCGGTGCCGTTGCGGGCGATGAGGGCCGCTTTTTGGCCTTCGGCTAACCCGAAAGTCACCTCGTCGAACAGCAATCGCTCCCCGAACCGCTTCGCCAGTCCTTCCGCGGACAGGACATTCGTGCCTCCAGCCATCGCCCCAAAGGTAGGGCGTACCTTCGCCGCATGCGGTGGCACTTGCGCGCGTGGTCCGAGCTCGGTCGGGATGACCTCTATGGCATCTTGCGGCTGCGGACGGATGTCTTCGTGGTCGAGCAAAACTGCCCGTATTCCGAGCTGGACGGCCGTGATGCCGAGGCGTTGCACGTATGGGCGGTGGACGAACTCGGGGTGGTGGCCTGCGCCCGCGTTCTGCCGGGGCCGGTCATCGGTCGGGTGGTCACACGGGCCGACGTGCGCGGGAAAGGTGTGGGCTATGCGCTGATGGAGCGCGCGTTAGCGGCTTGTCCGCCGGGGCCGGTGCACCTGAGTGCCCAGGCGCATCTCGAGGGCTTCTACCGGACCTTCGGCTTCGCGGTGTCGGGGCCCGGATATCTCGAGGACGGGATTCCGCATGTGCCGATGGATGCGGCGGGCACGCCTGCCGCGCGCGGAATCGACCGGCTGTCCGAGGCCGAGCGCCGGTACCGCATCGAAACCGCTGATCTCCTGTTCGACGACGGCGGCTGGGACGTGCGCCAAACATCGACTCACCTCCGGCTCGTCGCTGAATTCTTCCGCAATCAACTTGCGAAAAACTTGGCCCGTTGGGAAGAGTTCCCGATCGCGGATGCCCGATCGCGCGAACGGGAGTGGGCCCTGCTCGAGGCGATGCGCTCGGCGAACCGGTTCCGCATCCCGCCGGGCGTGCCGGAGCCGGTCGAAGGGTCAGACCCTCCGGACACAGCAGGAGCCTGCGCCGACCTGCTTTCTGAACTTCCCGCAGACGCAGAAGACCGGCTGATGGCGCATCATCCGGCTGCGGAAGGCCTAACGGTGGCCGGAACGTGGGCGTTCCTTGCGGCGCACACGGATCACCACCGCCACGCCCTGCGGCGAAGGGCCCTACCTTGCACGCCATGATTTCCGTGGTCATCCCTTGCCTAAACGAAGCTGCGTTTATCGATGCAACGCTTGCGGCGCTCGCGACCCAGGAGGATCCCGGCGAGCCGTTTGAGGTCGTCGTTGCGGACGGTGGGAGCACGGACGGTACCCGGGACCTGTTGCAGGGGTGGAGCGAGCGGGACCCGCGGTTCCGTTGGATCGACAACCCGGACCGCATCACGCCGGTGGCGATGAATCGGGGAATCCGTGCCGCCCGGGGAGAGACCGTGGTCATCTTCGGCGCCCATGCCCGGTGCGATTCCGACTTCCTGCAGCGCAATGCCGAAGCCCTCCGGGCCCATCCGGAGAGCGGCTGTGTCGGCGGCACGGTGTCCCAAATCCACGGAACGCCCACGGCCCGACGCATCGGCATGGCCCTGAGCACCCCGTTTGGGGTCGGCGACGCCCGATTCCGGACGGGTGGACTCGCCGGTCACGTCGATACGGTCGCCTTCGGGGCCTACCGCCGGGCGGCCCTCGAGGAAATCGGCTTGTTTGACGAAACGCTCGTACGCAACCAGGACGATGAGCTCAACTTCCGCCTGCTCGAGGCCGGCTGGCGGATTTGGTTCGACCCCCGCATCCGCAGCAGCTACTTCGTCCGATCGAGCTACCGCCGGCTCTGGGCCCAATACCGCCAATACGGCTACTGGAAGGTCTTTGTCAACCGCAAGCACGGCACAGTCACCACCGCGCGCCAGGTCGTTCCCGCGCTGTTTCTGCTGCTGCTCGCTGTGCTCACCGTCCTGGCCGTCGCGGACGTCGCCGGCGTGTTGCCCACCGTGTGGCACCGCCTGCCTGTCCTGATGTGGGCCTCTGCCGCGGGCCTGTGGGGCGTAGGCGCAGTGGCCTCGGCGGCCATCCAAGCAGACCGGATCCGTGATATTCCGGGCACCATCTGGGCCTTTGCCTGCATCCACGGTGGCTACGGGGGCGGCTACTGGGAGGGCATTCTTCATTTCCTACTGCTGCGCCGCAAACCCGCTGCCCGTGCGAGCGTTCTCACGCGCTGACCTGCGCCTCTTCTTTCCTGTTGCGCTGGCCGCGGCACTTCCGCTGCATCCGCGCGCCTCGACTCTGGTACTTGCCGTTTGGGCTGCCGCCTTTGTCGTCCGCTCTGTGCGGGAGCAGTGCTTCCCCCGCAGTGGCTTTCCCGGGCTGTGGGTAGCGGGGCCACTGGTTTATTACACGCTCCACGTCGCGGGGGTGCTGTGGTCGGAGCATACGGCAGAAGCGTGGTTTGCCCTGGAAGTGAAGCTGGGCCTGATTGCCGTTCCTTTGCTGGGAAGCTGGGAATGGACGCGCCTGGACGCGGCGGATCGCCGACGGCTTCTGCCTCTGCTTGTTCAGGTCTTCGGGGCTGCACTAGCGGTGCGGGTCGGTTTCTCGCTCCTGCGCGTAACCCTACACGCTCTGGAAACGGGCCTGCCGGAGTTCACCTACGCCGCCCTTTCGCATCCCTTTCATCCGAGCTATTTAGCGCTGTATGCCACGGTGTGGTGGATTCTGGCCCGACCCCGTGCGGCGCAATCCACGGGGGTGGGCGTGCTCCTCGGCATGCTGCAGTCGAAGGCGGGATTGCTCGTGGGGGCAGCGGGGGCGGTGGGACTGGGACTAGGGCTGAATCGCACGTGGCGCCGTGCCGCGCTCGGGATAGCGCTCGGGTGTGCCGTCGGAGTCGCCGCCGCGGGAGCGCTCGGCCGCAGTCGGATGGAAGCGGCATCGTCCGGCGCCCCGTCGGGATCGACCTCCGGCCGGCTGCAGGCCTGGACCGCGGCCGTTGAGGTCATCGCAGAGGCGCCGGGTGGTGTCGGGACCGGAGATGTCGTTCCCGCCCTGGTGGAGCGGTATACTGCCTCGGGCGCCGATTACGCCCGTACCCGGAAGATGAATGCCCACAGCACTTACCTCCAAACCGCAGTCGCCACCGGTTTGCTGGGCTTGCTGGTCGTGCTCGTGTGGTGGGGCGCATGCGCCTGGGATGCTGCCCGCAGGAAGGCGTGGCCAGCGTTCGCTGTCGTCGGCGTCATCGCAGCGCACGGCGTGGTCGAGTCCCTTCTGGAACTCCAACAAGGCGTCGTAGGGGTCGCTTTCTTTCTGACGTGGGGACTAGCTGCAGCCACTCAGGCCGACTGCGAAGCGGCAGAAGCATCCGACTGAACCGTGGTGTGGAGCCGCGCCGCAGCCACAAACCCTGTGAACAAAGGATGCGGGGCGAGAACCGTGCTGGAGTACTCCGGGTGGAATTGGGCGGCCACGAACCACGGATGATTCGGGACTTCCACGATTTCCACGAGGCCTGTTTCCGGATTCCGGCCGGTAGCGACGAGTCCAGCGGCCTCGAAGCGGTCGAGGTACTCCGAGTTGAACTCGTACCGGTGGCGGTGGCGTTCCTCGATTTCGAGGGTGCCATAGGCTTCAGCAGCGCGGCTACCCGGCACGAGGGTGCAGGGGTAGGCCCCGAGGCGCATGGTCCCGCCCATGTTTCGGATGGCCTTCTGTTCTGCCATGAGGTCGATGACCGGGTCGGGCGTGTATTCCTTGATTTCGGTCGAGTGTGCCTCATGCAAACCGAGCACGTTGCGAGCGAACTCGATCACGGCACACTGCATCCCGAGGCAGATGCCGAAGAAGGGAATGCCGTGTTCGCGCACGTACCGAATCGTCTCGATTTTGCCGTCGATGCCGCGTGAGCCGAAGCCCGGAGCAACGAGGACGCCGTCGATGCCGCTGAACGTTTCGGCAACGTTGCGGGCATTCACCTGTTCGCTGTGGATCCACACCAGCTGCACCTCCGTTTCCTGCGAGGCACCAGCATGGATAAAGGCCTCGGCGATGCTCTTGTAGCTGTCCTTGAGCTCGACGTATTTGCCGACGAGAGCGATGCGCACCGTGTGCTTCGGGTGCTTGAATCGATCGAGAAAGTGCTGCCAACCGGTGAGGTCCGGTTCCGTCGCTTCCGGGAGGCCGAGCTTCTCAAGGACGACGGCATCGAACCGCTCTTCGAGCAGGAGCAGGGGGACGTCGTAGATGGTAGCGGCATCGATGGATTGGATGACCGCGTTCGGGGCAACGTTTGTGAACCGCGCGAGCTTGTGGCGGATGGCCGGCGAGAGCTCGTGCTCGGTGCGGCAAACGAGGATGTCCGGCTGCACGCCGAATTCGAGCAACTGCTTGACCGAGTGCTGGGTGGGCTTCGTCTTAAGCTCGCCAGCGGCGGCGAGGTAGGGGACGAGGGTGAGGTGGACGACGAGGGTGTCGGACGGGCTTTCCCACTTCATTTGGCGCACGGCCTCGATGTAGGGCAGGGATTCGATGTCGCCCACCGTTCCGCCGATTTCAGTGATGACGAAGTCGTAGAGGTCTTGTGCGCCGAGCAGCTGCACACATCGCTTGATTTCATCGGTGATGTGCGGAATGATTTGGACCGTTTTGCCCAAATACTCGCCGCGGCGCTCCTTGTCAATCACCGACTGGTAGATGCGGCCGGTCGTAATGTTGTTCGCCTGCGTGGTGCGGACGTTTAGGAAACGCTCGTAGTGCCCGAGGTCCAGGTCGGTTTCTGCACCGTCCACCGTGACGTAGCATTCGCCGTGCTCGTAGGGGTTCAGGGTGCCCGGGTCGACGTTGATGTAAGGGTCGAGCTTTTGGATGGTTACCGAGTAACCACGGGCCTGGAGGAGTTTGGCCAGCGAAGCGGAGACAATGCCCTTGCCGAGGCTGGAGCTCACGCCCCCGGTGACAAAAATGTAGCGGCTGTTGCGCCCAGAAGGGGTGGTGGTGGTCGGCGGCATGTTCCCGGATTCGAGGTTGCGAATACGGGATGGAAAGGTACACCCGGTTTATCGAACGTGCGTGACCGAGGTCAGGAAAAGCGAAAGGAAGTTGTTCACAACCGCCGGGTGAGTCGGTCGATGATCTTGAATCCACTCAGGAATTCCTTTGCAACGATCCGGAGCAGGGTGTATCCCGGAATGGCGAGCACCATCCCGAGGGCGCCGCCGAGACTGCCGGCGATGGAAAGCACGATGAACACTTCGAGGGGATGGGCATGGATGCTGCTGGCGAAGATGACGGGCTGGGTGAACCAATTGTCGACGATTTGGGCCAAACCGTACACCCCCGCCGCCCAGGCCACGGCCTGCTGCATGCCCGCAACGTCCCCCGGCCACGAGGTGGCAATCAGCACGAGCCCGAACCCGGTCCCCGCGATGGGCCCCACATACGGCACCAGGTTAAACAACCCGGCGAGCGTCCCGAGGAGCAACGCGTTCGGCACTCCGATGAGCACGAAGCCCGTGGTGACGATGGCCGTCAAGATGGCCACCTGTGCGACCAAACCGACGAAGTACCGCGTCAGCAGGTGCGATGTCCGGTCTACAATCGACGCCATCCGGTCCTCCATTCCCGTCGGCGTCACCGCGAACAGGATGGTGCGGAACAGGGCGCCGTCCCGGAGGAAGAAATACGTCATGAACAGAATCGACGAAACGGCGATGGCGGCATTCCCGACGAACCCGAGCGCGTCGCCGACCATGCCCGACACCCGAGCCGGAGTGAGGAGGGCTTGTAGCTCGGTGATGAGGTAGGCACTGTTCGGGCCGCCTGCGGGGTCGAATTGCACGGGAATCTCCGTGTCCACCCATCGGGCGGTGGAAGTGAACATGCGCTCGAGCTGCGCATAGTCGATGGCGGTGATGGCCTCGATTTGGGCCCATACAATGGGCAAGAAAACGGCCGTAGAGGCCGCAAACACTGCGGCCATGGCGGCAAGCGCGACCACTGCTCCGATTCCTGCAGGCACCTGTTTTCCCCGGATGCGAATGCGTTGCACCGCTAGGACCACCGGCCGGCCGATGAAACTCAACGCAACGGAAACGAGCATGTAGGCGATGAGGTCCCGGAAACGCCACGCCCCATACAGCAGCAGCAGGGTTCCTGCCGCACCGAGAAGCGGCCTCCACGGAATGCGTCCGGAGCTCCAGAAGGGGGTTGGTTCAGCCATGGGTCAAGGAAGCTGGGGTCCAGAAAAGGCGCAATTTCCCCCTGCCGGGAGCAGCATCCAGCCAGGAATCGATAGGGAGTTCAAGTTCTGCGATGCCGCACGTGGGCAATTCCACGCGCGCCCCGGTCAGCAGCTCGACCAACTCACTCGTGCCCGGATTGTGTCCGAACAGGACGCCCCTGGCGTAGTCGTCGTCCCACGTCGAGATCCAGTCTAGCCAAACCTGCGCCGAAGCGTGGTAACCTGCAGACCGAACATCGAGCACCTCAATGCATTCCGGGGGAACGATGCACTCTGCCGTTTCGCGTGTGCGTGCGGCATCTGAAACGGCAGTGGCAGCTGGGAAATGGGGGGCAACGAGTGTTGCAGCTCGGCGTGCATCGGCGATGCCGCGCTCGGACAACATCCGTCCGTGGTCCGCTTCGCCGGGCTGCGCAGCCACGGCTTTCGCGTGGCGAACAATCCACAGGTGTTTCACGGGGCCAAATAAACTGCATCCAGAAACATTTCAGGTTTACAGGTTATTTTTAGGATGGCCTAAATTATTTTTGCGGTATGTTATCAATTGCATCGCAGGATTGCCTCAAAGCCATCCTCCAGCTCGGTGGAGCCGAGGGGACCCCGGTGGCAACTAACGCGCTGGCCCGAC
>JBMTYE010000025.1:0-12335 GCA_049454255.1 Flavobacteriales bacterium | reverse complement strand
GAGGACTTCGCTGCGCTTCAGGATGGCCACGCCGCGGTCGCGGAAGTGCCGCACCAGGGCAGCGTCTTCCGGGACGGCTGGAGTGCGCACGACGAGCAGGTCGTCGCGGTCGCGGAATGCTTCGGGCAGAGCGTCGGGGTCATCGCGGAAGGTGATGGCGATGCCTTCGCGTTCGAGTGCCGCGGTCAGGTCGGAGGGCGTGCGGTCGTAGCCGGCCACCACCGCGCCCTCGTGTCGAAAAAACCGGGCGAGGGCACTCATGCCGATGCCGCCGATGCCGATGAAGTAGACGTGCGTCGTCATGGTTGTGGGGCTGTGCCGGCCTGCGGCCGGACCAAATCCTCCAGCTCGTCCACCACCCGCGCCGCCGCATCCGGCCGCGCGCTGCCGCGCAGGGCGGCGGCCATGGCGGCACACCGCTGCGGGTCGGCAAGCAGTTCGGCGGCGGCGGCGGCGAGCCGGGTGGGGGCCTGGCTGTCCTCGATGAGGAGGGCGCCGCCGAGGTCGACGAGGGCGCGTGCGTTGCGGGTTTGGTGGTCCTCGGCGACGGAAGGAGACGGGACCAGAACACACGGCTTTCCCACGATGGCAAGCTCCGCGAGCGTCATCGCCCCGGCCCGCGCAGCGACGGCATCCGCCGCTGCGTACACCTGGTCCATGCGGTCCACAAAGCCCCGGCACACCACGCCGGCCGGGTTGCCCTGCGCGGCCAGCCAGTCCCGGCTCGCCGCCTCAAACCGCGCGCCGCACTGCCAAATCACCTGCATCCCCTCCCCCCCGAACCGCCCTTCCTCGACCCCGCGGCGCACCGCGGCATTCATCGTCGCGGCGCCCAGGCTCCCCCCCAGCACGGCCAGCACGGGCCGGTCCGCTCGGAGGCCCCACGCCTCAAGCGCTGCCGACCGGTCCGCCGCCGCCGTCACCGCCCCGCGCACGGGATTGCCCGTCAGCACGATGCGGTCTGCCGGGAACCACCGCTCCAGGCCCGGAAACCCGGCGCAGATCCGGTCCACCCGGCGGGCCAGCAGCCGATTCGTGATGCCGGGGAAGCTATTTTGCTCCTGAATGAGCGTAGGAATTCCGGCCAGCCAGGCGCGAAACAGCAACGGCCCACTCGCGAATCCGCCGACGCCGACCGCCGCCTCAGGGCGGAAGGAGCGCACGATGCGGCCTGCCTTGAGGAGACTGGCCAGGAGTTTGAACGGGAAACGGAGGTTGCTCGTGTTGCGGAAGCTGCGCTGCAGTCCGGTGATGGGCAGTCCTTCGATGCGGTACCCGGCCGCCGGGACCTTGTCCATCTCCATTTTTCCGAGCGCCCCCACGAACAGAATGTCGCAGGCGGGATAGCGCTTTTTGATTTCGTCTGCGATGGCGAGGGCCGGGAGGATGTGGCCGCCACTTCCGCCCCCGGAAATCACCACCCGGTTCATGCCGGCACGCCGTGGGCCCGTTCCCAGCCTTCCGGATCCGTGCCCGACCGGGAGATGGCCAGGATGATGCCGATGGACAGGCAGGTGAACAGGAGGGAGGTGCCGCCGTAGGAGACCACGGGCAGCGGTTGGCCGGTCGTGGGGAAGAGGCGGACGGCGACGGCCATGTTCGTCATGGCCTGCACGACGAGCATGAACGACAGTCCAGTGGCCAGCAAGGCCCCGAAGAAGCGCTTGCAGCGGTACGCCACGCGCAACGACCGGTAAAGCAGAATGAGGTAGAGCAACACGAGTCCTAGCCCGCCGAGCACCGCGCCCCACTCCTCGACGATGAACGCGAAGATCATGTCCGAATAGGGGTGGGGCAGGAAGTTGCGCGACGTCCCGGTGCCGGGTCCGTGGGGCAGGAGGCCGCCGCGGTGGATGGCGACTTGGGCGAGCTCGATTTGGTATTCCATGCTCGAGGACGAGGGCATCGCCTCTGCCGTGGCCGGCGGCGCGTCGGAACCAGCGAACTGCTCGATCCGGGAGGCCCAGGTGCTGAAGCGGGGGAGCATTTCCGGTGCAGCCTTGCCCAGCGAGTAGATGCCGAAGAGGGCACCGGCTCCCAGCGCTCCGATGGTGATCATGTGGCGCAGGGGGGTGCCTGCGACGAAGAGCATGCCCAAGCATACCATGGCCAGCAAAGCTGCTGTCGAGAGGTTGTCCGGCAAGATGAGTCCGCAGATGATGCCGATGGGGATGAGTACGGGCAGCACGCCATGCCGGAACGAGTCGAGCTGGTCCCTCCGCTGGTTGATGGTGCGGGCCACGTAAGCGATGAGCACCACCTTCGCAAAGTCGGAAGGCTGGAAGGTCAGGCCCACTCCGGGCACCCGGATCCACCGCCGGGCGTCGTTGACGTTTTCGCCCATGACCCACGTGAGCAAGAGCAGGGCGATGGCGACATAGAACAGCACCGCGGCGGCGCGGGCAAAGTACCTGAAGTTCATCCTGTGGATGGCCACCATGACCCCCCAGCCGAGGAAGATCATGAAGGCCTGCTTGCCCAGGAACTTCAGCGAGCCGGCGTTGTCTTTGAAGGCCAGCGACGAAATCGCACTGTACACGGCGAGCAAGGAGAGCAGGCTGAGGAACAGGGTGACCATCCAGATGACCCGGTCGCCTTCCAGCCGCTTTCCGAAGCGCTCAAACGGCGCCCAGAGGGTGCCCGAGCTGGGCACGTCGATGCCCGTGGCCTGCATCAGAGTGCGCGGACTGCGGCTTTGAATGCAGCACCCCGTTCTTCGTAGCTACCGAAGAGGTCGAAGCTCGCGCAGGCGGGCGACAGCAGCACCGTGGTCCCGGGGGTTGCCCAGGCGTACGCTGCAGCAACCGCGTCTGCTGCCGTCCGGACTTCGCAGGTTTCGCCGACAAGCGGGCCGAAGGTGGACAGGAGCTTCGCGTTGTCCGCGCCGAGGCAGATCATGTGGCTGACCTTTTCCTCGACCAGGTGCAGCAGCGGGGTGTAGTCGTTGCCTTTGTCCACGCCTCCGGCGATCCAAACGATGGGTCCCGGCACGCTTTCCAGCGCATACCACGCGCTGTTGACGTTCGTGGCCTTCGAGTCGTTGATGAACCGGATGCGGTTCACCTCCTGCACGAACTCCATGCGGTGTTCGATGGCATCGAAGCGCTGGAGGCTCTCGCGGATGCCCTCTTTGCGCAGTTCGAGGACCCGGGCGGCCACGCTCGCGGCCATGCTGTTGTACACGTTGTGTTTGCCCTGCAGGGCGAGTTCTTGGATGGTCATAGCGAAGGGATGGTCAGGAAGTTCCAGAATGAATTCAGTTGTGTTCGGGGCCAAACCGCCGACGCCCCAAGGCAGCAGCCCGCGCGCCTCGAGTCCAGCACGGACT
Source organism: Flavobacteriales bacterium (assembly GCA_049454255.1). Taxonomy (GTDB): domain Bacteria; phylum Bacteroidota; class Bacteroidia; order Flavobacteriales_D; family Sanyastnellaceae; genus CAMCYM01. Next base: position 9,007 of record JBMTYE010000025.1, on the reverse strand, counting down.
TCTTCGACGGTCCGCTCGGAGCTCAGGGCCACGACCCGGGCACGGGTCCCGGATCCGTCGCCCCACCGCTCGCAGCTCAGGGCGTCGTCGGCATTGAGCACGAGGACGTCGTCGGGGGTTTGGAAGGCGGTGATGCGCCACTTCGCATCGGCGTAGCGCGCGAGGTCGTACCCGTACCGGTCGAGGTGGTCCGGGGTGATGTTCAGCAGGATGGCGACGTCCGGGCGGAACGAGGTCACGCCGTCGAGTTGGAAGCTGCTGACCTCGACGCTCCGGAACGGGGCGGGCGGCCGGCCTTCCGCGCGGCGCGCGGCGAGGTCGCGGGCCCAGCTGCGCCCGATGTTGCCGACGCAGGCCGTGTCCCGACCGCTGTCGCGCAGCAGGGCCGCGACCAGGGCGGTCGTCGTCGTCTTGCCGTTCGAGCCGGTGATGGCGACCGTGCGGCCGTCGCCGGCATAGCGGGACGCGAACTCGATTTCGGAGACGACCGCCACGCCGGCCGCCCGCAGCGCCGCCACCACCGGGGCGTCCTCCTTGATGCCGGGGCTCTTCACCGCGAATCCGGTGGCGGCGCCGGCGGCCAGCAACCGGTCGACGTCGTGGCCGCCCTCTTCGAAGGCGATGCCCGCCGCTTCGAGTTCAGCCCGCCGGTCGCCCTTCACCGTGCCGCCGTCGGAAACGAACGGCACGAAGCCGTACGCGGCACCGAGCAGCGCAGCGCCGACACCGCTTTCTCCGGCGCCGAGGACGACAAGGGGGCGTGGGGAGGCGTCCATCGGATCAGCGCAGCTTGAGGGTGACGATGGAGACGACGGCAAGCAGGATGCCCACGATCCAGAAGCGGGCGGTGATCTTCGATTCGGGGATGTTCTTCTTTTGGTAGTGGTGGTGCAGCGGCGCCATCAGGAAGATGCGGCGGCCTTCGCCGTAGCGGTTGCGGGTATACTTGAAGTAGCCGACCTGCAGCACCACGCTGAGGTTCTCAATCAAGAAGATGCCGCACAGAACGGGGATGAGAAGCTCCTTGCGGATGGCGATGGCGAAAGCAGCGATGATGCCGCCGAGCGCCAGGCTGCCCGTGTCGCCCATGAAGACTTGGGCCGGGAAGGCGTTGTACCACAGGAAGGCGATGCAGGCCCCGCCGAAGGCCGAGATGAACACCACGAGTTCTTGCGAGCCAGGGATGTACATGATGTTCAAGTACTCTGCGGCTACCGTGTTCGATCCCACGTAGGCGAGCACCGCGAGCGCAAGTCCGATGATGGCGCTCGTCCCGGTGGCCAGGCCGTCGATGCCGTCCGTGAGGTTCGCGCCGTTCGACACTGCCGTAACGATGAGGATGACAATGGGCAGGAAGAGCATCCAGCCCCACGCGGCCCCGCCGGGAAGCCATGCAGTCAGCCACGCGTAGTCGAAGGCGTTGTCCTTCACAAACGGGATGGTCGTTTCCGTCGACTTCCGCTCGACCCAAACGTCTTCCTGGGCCAGGTGCTCGATCACCTCGACCGTGCCGGTTCCGTCGGCCCGCTGCTGCACGGACCGGACCGTGACGTCCGGCTGCGGAACGGGCTCCTTCGTCACCACATCTGGGTGCCACCACATGACGGCGCCCACAATGATTCCGACACCGATTTGGCCCACCACCTTGAATTTGCCCGCCAGACCGGCCTTGTTCTTGCGGAATACCTTGATGTAATCGTCGATGAAGCCGATGGTCCCCAGCCAAACCGTCACCAGCAACATGAGCTGCGTGTAGACGTTCGTCAGGTCGGCAAAGAGCAGCGTCGGCGCGAGGATGGCGAGCAAGATGATGAGGCCGCCCATGGTGGGGGTGCCGCGTTTGGCCAGTTGGCCTTCCAGGCCCAAATCCCTCACCTCTTCGCCCACTTGCTTGATCTGCAGCCAGCGGATGATGCGCTTTCCGAACAGGATCCCGATGACCAGCGAACCCAGCAGCGCCATCGCCGCCCGGAACGAAATGAACCGGAACAGGCCGGCTCCCGGGAGGTCGTAGGCGGCATCGAGCCAAGTGAACAGGTGGTACAGCATCAGACGTTCGGGTTCACGGTGTCTGCGAAGGCGTTGCGCACCTCGACCCGGTCGTCGAAGGGGTGGCGCACACCGGCGATTTCTTGGTAGGTCTCGTGGCCCTTGCCGGCCACCACGACGATGTCGCCGGGCTCGGCCACCGACGCGGCCATGCGGATGGCCTCGCGGCGGTCGGCATTGCTGATGCACTTGCGCGCCTGCACGGGGTCAAGCCCTGCCCGCATCTCGGCAAGGATGGCTTCTGGCTCTTCCGACCGCGGGTTGTCCGACGTCAGAAATACCCGGTCGCTGAGGTCGGCCGCCGTCCGCGCCATCACGGGCCGCTTCGTCCGGTCGCGGTCACCGCCGCAGCCCACCACAGTGAGGATGCGGTTGCTGCCCGTGCGGAATTCGCTCACCGTGCGCAGGACGTTCTCGAGCGCATCCGGCGTGTGGGCGTAGTCGACCACGGCGGTCACGCCGTTCGGAACGGGCACCTGCTCGAACCGGCCCGGGGGCGGGGTGAGCAGCGACAGGTGGGTCAAAATATCCAACGCCTCGAAACCGAGCTCCCGTGCTACCGCGTACACCGCCAGGAGGTTGTAGGCGTTGAATCCCCCGATGAGCCGCGAGTAGAGATCGTGGCCGTCGATGTGGAGGTGCAGGCCGCTTAGCGTGTTTTCGAGCACCTTCGCCCGGTAGTCCGCCATCGAGGTCAGCGCGTAGTCGGAGACCCGAGCCCGGGTTCCCGCCACGAGGTCGTCCGCATGCGCGTCGTCCCGGTTTGTCAAGGCGAAAGCCGCAGGACCGAGGAGGTCGAACAGGCCTCGCTTCGCCTGCAGGTAGCTGTTGAAATCGCCGTGGTAGTCGAGGTGGTCGTGGGTGATGTTCGTGAACACCGCTCCGGCAATCCGGGTGCCCAGCAACCGGCCTTGGTGGATGCTGTGGCTGCTCGCCTCCATGAACACAAAGCGGCACCCTGCGTCGGCCATGCGGCGCAGGAGGGCCTGCAGTTGCACTGCGTCGGGCGTCGTGTGGGTGGCGGGGATGACTTCGTCGACGATGCGGTTTTCGACCGTGCCGACGAGACCCGCCTTGCGGTCCAGGCTACGGAAGAGCCGGTGCAGCAGCGTCGCGGTGGTCGTTTTGCCGTTCGTGCCCGTGATGGCGACGATGCGCATCTGCTCGGACGGGTGGTCGTAAAAGGCGGCGGCGAGTGGTCCGAGGGCCCGGCCCGAGTCCCGTACGATGACATAGGTTACGCCTTCGCGGCGGGCTTCTGGCAGCCGTTCGGCCACCACCGCGACTGCGCCCCGGTCCAGGGCCGCACCGATGTAGTCGTGCCCGTCCGTGGCGGTCCCGCGGACGGCAACGAACAGGCCAAACGGACGCACCGCCCGGCTATCGAATGCGATGGATTCAATCGCGACGTGGGTCGATCCCACGACTTCCTGGATGCGCGCTCCGTAGAGGATGTCCTTCAGCAGCTTCACTTCGGGATGGATCAGGAGAGTTGGAGCAGGATGGAGCGGCAGCCGCTGAGCGCGGTGCCGGGTGGAACACTTTGGTTGCGCACGGTACCTACCCCCGTGGACCGGACTTGGATTCCGGCATTCTCGAGGAGGAACAGCGCATCGCGCAGGCCCATGCCGCGGACGTCCGGGACCACGCCGGCCTGTAACCGGGCCGGGGTGAGCACCGTCCGGACGGAATCCGTGGCGGCATGCACGTACGGTCCTGAACCGGCCGACTCGTACGGAATCCCAAACGACTCGAGCAAATGCACTAACCCCGCCGCGGATCCGCCCTGTGAGGTGGGCAGCTTCGGGTTCGTGGCGAGCGGACCGGTCGAGCTCTTGTGGAACCGGGGATCCGTGCCGAGTGCCTTGTCTGCGAGCTCTTGGAACACCGGCGCCGCGATCACGCTTCCGTAGTAGGCGCCGCTTGCCGGCTCCGCGATGACGACGATGCAGCTGTACTCCGGGGCGTCGGCGGGGAAGTAGCCGGCGAATGAGGCGCGGTACTTGCCGTCGTAGCCGTTCGGTCCGGCGATCCGCGCGGTCCCGGTTTTGCCGGCGACCCGGTAGGGGCGGTCCTTGAAGAGCGAGCGGGCGGTGCCGCGGCCGTTCGGGTCGGCAACTGCTTCGAGCATGCCCTTTGCGGCCTGCAGGGTCGTTTCCGAACAGATCTTCTTGCGTACCACGTCGGGTTCGAACGTCTTGATGACTTTGCCGTCCTGCATTAGGGACTGGACGATGGCGGGGCGGACGAGGGTGCCATTGTTCGCCACGGCATTGTAGAGGGTGAGGATTTGGAGCGGCGTCAGCGCGACCTCATACCCGATGGCCATCTGCGTGAGCGACACCCCGCTCCAGCTGTCGCCTTTCGCCTGCTTGTGGACCTGCGGCACCGCCTCCCCGGGCAACCGGATGCCGGTGGGCTCGCCTATGCCGAGTTCTCCGAGTGCATCGAGGAACTGCTGCGGCTTGCCGCCAAACGCCTTGCGCACGGTCAGTGCCGTCCCCACATTCGAGCTCACCTCGAACACGCGCTGCACGGAGATCGTTCCGTATCCGCCGTGTTCCCAGTTCGAATCGGTCATGGGGTGGCCGTGGAAGGACACGCGACCGCCTCCGGTGGCGACGCTGTCAGTGGGCTTCACTCCGCCGTGTTCCATCGCGGCCATGAGCGAGGCGAGCTTCATGGTCGATCCCGGCTCGACCGCTGTGCCGATGGCGTGGTTGTACGTCTCGGAGTAGTCCGGAATGGAGTCGTCGGCGGTGGCGGGTGTGCGGCTCAGGTTCGCGATGGCCTTGATGTGGCCGGTTTTCACTTCCATGAGCACGACCGTCCCCCAGGCGGCCCGGTGCAGTTTCATCTGCTTCTCGAGCGCTCGGGCAGCCACGTCCTGCAAGTGCATGTCGATGGTCGTGACCAAATCCAGACCGGGCCGCGGCTCCACGATGTAGTCATCTGCCACCGGCATCCAGGCCCCGCCCGGAACCCGGCGCTGGAGTTGGCGCCCCTCGACTCCCGCTAGCTCCTCGTTCCACGACTCCTCAATGCCCACCCGGTGCGCATCCCGGTCGATCCCCACGGTCCGCCCGGCAAGCTCGCCGAAGGGCTTGCGCCGCACGTCGCTCCGGTGAAAACTGAACCCGCTCTTGTACCGCCCGGCGCGGATGAACGGAAGCTGGAGCAGGAGCTTGTGGTCCGTAAAGCTCACATTCTTCGCAACCAACACGTTTCGACGCCCATTCTCACGCCCTTTCAGGAGCATGTTGCGGTACTGTGCCGGGGTGCGGTCGCCCAGGACCGAGCTCAGCCCGAGGCAGAGGCTGTCGAGTTCGGCGTCGAACCGTTCCCACTTGATGGCCTCGCACTTGCTGTCCCAGCGGACTTCGTAGACCGGGACGGAGGTGGCCAGGATGTGGCCGTCGCTGGTGAAGATTTGGCCGCGGATGGGGGTGATGTTGCGCACGCTGGCCACGTAGTTTTCGCCGGCTGCCACCCACCGGTCGTGTTCGGCATGTTGAATCCACAGGATGCGGCCGAACACACCCAAACCCAGCAGGATAAACATCCCGAAAACCAGCCACACCCGGGCGGAAAGCGTGCGTCCTGAGCTCATTTCTGTTCCAGCAGGATGGGGGGTGTTTTCGGCAACGCAAGTCCCGACGGTGCCACGCGCTCTTCGAGGGTGCTTTGTTGCAGCAACGTCTCGTATTCGGCCCGCAGGGTCTTGTATTCAGCGGACAGTTCGTCGAGTTCGCGGCGCGTGTCCTGCTTCGCGCGCTCTGTCCGCTCGAAGTGGTAGCCGAGGGCGATGTACCCGATGAACAACGCGCTGACAAACAGGATGTACGGAATGTGCGCGACGACGCCGTCGTGGGCGAGGAAGTCGCCACTGAGCACGCGGCGCACGGCGCCTGCCGGGGATTTCCGCGTGGTTTTGCGCGCTGGAGGCGGCGGAGCGGTGGCCGGTTCCGGGTCGGGCGGCAGGTCCGGCCCCGCGTGGTGGGCCTTCACGCGGGCATCCCGCTCTTCGGCGGACAGCACGCGGTTCGTCCGGCGGGCGGTTTCCAGCGGGGACTCCTGCGGTGAGGAGCTGGAGCGGCGGGGGAACGGAAGCTTCATGGGTGTTCCGTGCGGGTGGCGATGCGGAGTTTGGCGCTGCGGGCCCGTGGGTTCGCAGCGATTTCAGCCTCAGACGCGGTCAACGCACGCCGGTTCACCGGAACGAACGGCGCGATGACGTTCCCGCGGAGGTCGCGGACGGTGGCATCCTCGAAGTTGCCGGCGCGCAGGAAATGCTTGACGAGCCGGTCCTCGAGGCTGTGGTAGGACAGGACGACGATGCGCCCGCCCGGCTTGATGCACGCGGCGCAGTCTTCGAGAAGCGCGCGGAGGGCGCCGAGCTCGTCGTTCACGACGATGCGAAGTGCTTGGAAGACTTGGGCTTGAAACTTGAATTCGCGGTTGCGCGGGGCGACCGGGGCCAGGGCGCGCACGAGTTCTGCGGTGGTGGTCAGCGCGCCCCGCTCGCGGGCTGCCACGATGGCCCGAGCGACCGCACCGGCCCGGTCCACCTCCCCGTAGGTCGCCAGCAGGCGCGCCAAATCCGCAACATCCGCTTCCCGAAGCACATCCGCGGCGCTGCGGCTGCCGTCTGCCGGGTTCATCCGCATGTCGAGGGGGGCGTCGCCCCGTGTCGAGAACCCGCGTTCCGGGGCGTCGAGCTGGTGTGAGGATACCCCGAGGTCCGCGAGCACGCCGTCGCAGGCCTCCACGCCGTGCAGCCGGAGGAACCGGCGGAGGTGGCGGAAGTTTGCCGCGACGAAGGTCAGGCGGGCGTCGTCCGGCCGGTTCGCGGCCGCGTCCGGGTCTTGGTCGAATCCATACAGCGCGTCGTCCGGCCCCATGGCCTCGAGCAGGGCACGGCTATGCCCGCCCCCGCCGAAGGTCGCATCCACCCAAACCCGCGGCGCACCTGCACGGTCGTGCACCCCCAGCCCTTCGATGCAGGCATCGCGCAGAACGGGAATGTGGTACGGCACCGCGCTCATCATTCTGCTGCTCCGAGGTCTTTGCGGACCGTTTCAGCCAGCGCACCGAAGTCGATGCCTTCGCCCAGAACGTGGCGGTCGTAGGCCGGTTTGGCCCATACCTCCACCTTCTCGCCCAGTCCGGAAACGATGACTTCGTTGTCCGCCTGCAGGTCGATGCCGGCATAGGTTAACAGCAGGGCAGGCACGGTGATCCGGCCGGCGCCGTCGAGCTCCACGTGGGTGGCGCCCTTCATGAACATGCGCTGGAACTGCTGGTGATCGCGGTTGTAGCGGCTCAGCCGGGCCAGTTCGCCGCTGACTTTCGTCCATTCCGGCGCCGGGTACAGCACGAGGCAGCGCTCGAAGATGTCCCGGTTGAGCACCAGGCCCTGCTTGATGACGGGCTCAAGCTCCTTGCGCAGCCGGGCCGGAAAGGACAGGCGTCCCTTCGCGTCGACTTTGACCGGGTATTCTCCGAGGAGGTTGAGCATGGACCAAAAGTACCTAAAGAGCCCCACTTTCTCCCACTGGCTCCCACTTTCTCCCACTTTTGTGGAAAAAATGCCGTTTTCCGTTCCCTTTTGACCGCCGGCCTCGGGGGGTTATCCACAGCGGGATATGGACAGCCACACGCGCCAAACCACAGGAATGTGGTTTACTTTCGGCCGATGCAAACGCCAGTTCCCGCGGTGATTCAACGCGGTCCATATGCTTTTGTCGAGGAAGGACAGGGGGAGCCACTCGTCTTGCTGCACGGGCTCTTCGGGGCACTCAGCAACTTCGCAGAGGTCCGCGCCCACTTCAGCAAGCGCTTCCGCGTCATCATTCCCATCCTGCCCATCTACGACCTGCCCCTGCTGTCCACGGGCGCGAAGGCGCTCGCGGAACACATCGCCGGTTTCCTCGATGAGCTCGGTCTTCAGCGCGTCCATTTGCTCGGCAACAGCCTCGGCGGCCACGTCGGCCTCATCTACACCCGGGACCACCTCGACCGCGTGGCGTCGCTGACCCTCACGGCGAGCAGCGGCCTGTACGAGAACGCCTTCGGAAGCAGTTTCCCACGGCGCGAGGACAAATCCTACATCCGCGAGAAGGTGGCTTTGACGTTCTACGACCCGCGCCATGCCACGGACGCGCTGGTCGATGAATGCTTCGAGGCGGTGAACAGCCGCGACAAGGTGTTGCGCATTTTGGCCATCGCCAAATCCGCCATCCGCCACAACATGGCCCGCGACTTGCCCTCCATGAACATCCCGGTGTGCCTGATTTGGGGCCGCAACGACACCATCACCCCCCCGGAAGTCGCCGAGGAATTCCACAAGGGCTTCCCGGACAGCGACCTGTTCTGGATCGACGCCTGCGGACACGCGCCCATGATGGAGCATCCGGAGGAGTTCAACCGCATCCTCGACGCGTGGTACGACGCCCGCGGCATCGCCATGCTTCCGGCGGCGGACGCGCACCGGCTCTGACCCCTTGCGATGGAAATCCGCTCTGCGACCTTCCTGAAATCCAGTGCCCATCCGAAGGAATGTCCCCCGGCGGAGGTGCCGGAATACGCGTTCATCGGCCGGTCGAATGTGGGCAAATCGTCGTTGATCAACTGTTTGGTCGGGCGCACAGCGCTCGCGAAGACTTCCTCCACCCCGGGCAAGACCCAGCTGATCAATCACTTCGAGGTCAATGCCGGCTCAGACGACGCCTGGTACCTCGTCGACCTGCCGGGCTTCGGCTACGCCAAAACCGCTCGAGCCCAGCGCGTCAAATGGCAACGCACCTCCGAGCAATACCTCTCCACCCGCACAAACCTCATGTGCGTCATGATGCTCGTCGACGCCCGCCACCCGCCCCAACGCGCCGACCTCGACTTCATGGCCTGGATGGGTGAAACCGGCCTCCCCTTCGCCCTCATCTTCACGAAGGTCGACAAG
>JBMTYE010000024.1:0-12588 GCA_049454255.1 Flavobacteriales bacterium | reverse complement strand
GCAGCTCGGATTCGTGGGCCGCGACCTGGAGTGGACGCTTGAACCGGGCCGGGTGGGCCTGCGCTGCGGCAATCAGTCGGTGGCGATAGACATTGAAATGCCATGAAGATGCTGCGTGTGTGGGCCTGCGGGGTGGCTTGTATTGCCGGGGCGGGTGCCCCGGCCCAAACCCCGTGCGAAGTCCTTGTTTGGGCCGACGAGTTCGACGGTACCGCCCTGGACACGGAACGCTGGGACATCCAAACAGGCACCGGAACGGCCTACGGGCTCACGGCCTGGGGCAACAACGAACTGCAATCCTACTCGGCCGACAACCTCACGGTGGGCGATGGCCTACTGCGCATTACGGCCCTGGAACAGGCTTCGGGCAACTCCGATTACACGAGTGGACGCATCAGGACGTCGGGTCTGGCGGCCTTCGCGGGCGGCCGCATCGAGGCCCGAATCCGGGTCCCTGCAGGCCAAGGACTTTGGCCGGCGTTTTGGATGTTGCCGGAAGAGGCCCGCTACGGCGGCTGGGCGGTCAGCGGCGAACTCGACATCATGGAGGTACTCGGCCACGACCCCGGTCGGCTGCACTGCACCGTGCACTACGGCGGTCCGTACCCTTGCAATTCGAATACCGGCGAGTCCGTTACCGGCCCCGACCTGAGCGCGGACTTCCACACCTACGGCGTGCAGTGGGGGGATGGCACGATTACGTGGCTGCTCGACGGGGTTGCAGTTCACACATTGACCGAGGAAGGACTCGGCGGCCGGTTTTGGCCGTTCGACCGGCCGTTTCATCTGCTGCTGAATCTCGCCGTGGGCGGAAACTGGCCGGGCAGCCCGGATGCCTCGACGCCGTTTCCAGCGGAATTGGCGGTGGACTGGGTGCGGGTTTGGCAGTCGGCGGAAGGATCGTGGGTGCGTGGGCGGACGGCGGTACAGGCGGGTGCACTCGAAGAAACCTATGCCGTCCCGGCCCTCCCCGAGGCGTCGTATGCGTGGACAGTCACGGGCGGTGAACTTGTAGCTGGAGAGGGAAGTTCGGAGATTGCGGTGGTGTGGAGCGGAAGCGATGAGGCTGGTGAAGTGCGCTGCACGCTCACGGCGGCAGGCTGCACCGCCGACCTGTCGCGCGAGATCGCCATCGCACAGCCGGAAGGCGAGTGTGTCTTTCCGCTTGCAGACTTCGAGAACGACGGCGGAGACCGGGTGGCGTGGTCCTGCGGCTACGGCGCCATCCAGGTGCTCCCGAACGGAAATGCTTCGCCCGCGAATCCATCCGCCCGGTGCCTCCAATTCGTGGGCACCCCGGAAGGCGATGACCGCGTGAGTTTCGTGACGGATGCGGTGTCCGATGCGGGAGCCCTCGTATCGGGGGATTATGCGGTTGCAGTGGACGTGTTCACGAATGCACCCGCAGGGACTGAGGTTCGGGTGTCTGCTGGTCGTCAAGGAGTTACAGCTCAGGCATGTACTTTCCGCGCCTACACGGCTGCGGCGTACAGTTGGCATACCCTGTACCTCACGGAACCGCTCGGCCTGCCGTCGAGCTTGAATCCCGGGTCCATCAACGAACTCACGTTGCGGCCAGCTCCCGGAAGCCCGTGGACGAGCACCTTCTTGTTTGACAACCTCCGCCTGGTCGATGCGGCCTGCGTACCCGTCGGGGTGGCAGAGTCCACGACTGCTTCAGATTTCGCCGTGCGCGCGGCAGGCGAGGGGCTGCTCGAAATCACTGAGGCGACTGGAAGGCTGCGGGTCTACGATGCCCTCGGCCGTCTGCTTGCCGAAGCGGTTGCACGGCCGGAAGGCGTCCAGGTGTCCGGACTCGGCTCGGGTCTGCGTGTCGTGGTGTCGGAAACAGGGGCAACCCGTAGTGTTTGGATGCCATGAGGTGGGTGTGGATGGGTTTGATTTGGGCGGTTTCCGTGGCCTCGGGCCACGGCCAAACCGTTCCTGTAAGCTGTGTTCAAGACGCTTCCGGCGCCTGGACCCTACTGCGGGGCGATCAGCCGTACTTCGTCAAGGGCGCGGGCGGACCCGGCTCCATCCGAGCGCTCGCTGAAGCCGGCGGCAACTCCATCCGCACGTGGTCCAGCGATGGCGTGCAGGCGGTCCTGGATTCCGCGGCTGCTTGCGGCGTGACTGTGATGGTGGGCCTGTGGATGGGCCACGAACGGCACGGGTTCAACTACCGCGACGCGTGGGCCCGCCGCGACCAACTCGCGCGTTTTACCGAAGTGGTCCGGACCTACAAGGACCATCCGGCGCTGCTGTGCTGGGGGGTGGGCAACGAGGTGGATCTGTTCTACACCGATCTCAACGTGTGGTCGGCGGTGCAGGAGGTTGCCGCCATGATGCACAAGGAAGATCCACACCATCCGACGGTCGTGGTAACTGCCGGCATCGACGTGGCGGAGGTCCAACTGATCAAGCAGCACTGCCCGGATGTGGACATCCTCGGCGTGAACACCTACGGGGCCATCGGCACCCTGAAGGAGGACATCGATCTCTTCGGTTGGGACCGGCCTTACCTCGTGACCGAGTGGGGGGCAACCGGCCACTGGGAAGTCCCGAAGTCGGAGTGGGGAGCGCCCATCGAGGAGTCGAGCTCGCTGAAAACCGAGCGCTACCGTGAACGCTACCGGACGGGCGTCCTGGGCGACCCGGGCCAGTGCGTCGGATCGTATGCGTTTTTGTGGGGCCAAAAGCAGGAAACCACCCCCACCTGGTACGGTGTATACCTCGAAGACGGCCGGGCCCTCGGACCGGTGGACGCCCTGACAGAGGCCTGGACGGGTTCCCCCGCCGCTCGCAGGGCGCCGGTTTGGCAAACCCTCACCATCAACGGCACCTCGGCAGCCACCCCCTTCGAAACGGCCCCCGGCGCGCGCCTCGCCGTCTCCGGCACCTGGCAGGACCCCGACGGCGACCCCTGCACGGTCCGCTGGGAAATCGTGCCGGAATCCACCGACATCAAGGCCGGGGGCGATAAGGAATCGCGCCCCCCGACGTACGCGTCGGCAGCCGGCTCCGGACCCGACGGTGCCGCCACGGTGCGCGCCCCGTTCGCGACCGGCCCCTACCGGCTTTTCGCCTACCTCGACGACGGCACCGGACGCGCGGCGGTGTGGAACGTGCCGTTCCTCGTCCGCTGACCGCTACCTTTGCGCCATGAGCGAACGGAAACGGCTCGCGGAGGCGCGGATGCCGACGGAATGGGGCGAGTTTACCTTGATTGCATTCGGAGAGGAGGGCATGCCGGAGCCGCATGTGGCGCTGATTCGACCGAAGCAAACGGAGGGCGAACCGGTGCAGGTTCGGATCCACAGCGAGTGCATGACGGGAGACACCTTCGGCTCCACCCGATGCGATTGCGGGTCCCAGCTGCATGCCGCCTTGGAGGCCATCGGACGGGAGGGAGGGGTGCTGGTGTACCTGCGCCAGGAGGGCCGCGGCATCGGTTTGGTCGAAAAGCTCAAAGCGTACGCGCTGCAGGACACGGGACTTGATACCGTGGAGGCGAACGTGGCGCTGGGCCACGCCATCGACGCGAGGTCCTACGCGGATGCCGTCTGGATTCTCGAGGAACTCGGGCTGAAGGAGGTGCGGCTGTGGACGAACAATCCCGAAAAAGTGGCCGCGCTGCAGTGTGCGGGAATCCGGGTGGAGGTGCAGGACATCAGCCTGCCGCCTGGACCCGAAAATGCCCGTTACCTGCAAACGAAACGCGATGTGTTAGGACATTGGTTGAGAAGTTTCCCGATCGCGTGATGGAGTTTCCGGCCTCCTGTGCGAACTTGAGGCCATGCGGACGGTGCGGTTGTTATGTGTTGTGGCATTAGGAGTGTGCGGGATCGGCTGGGCCGGCGCGGACACAGGGTTCGCACCCTCAAAAGCCGCGTATCCTCCGGGCCTTCAAGTGACCTGCCCGGGCTACGAGCCCTTCCTCGCGTTGTGTAGAAATCCCGAAGTGCGTTGGGCGAATACGCAGGTGTACCACGCGAACCTTGAGGGCAGTTTGCCGCTGAATTTCATTCGATCAGAAGGAAAGGAATTTGTCTGGGCGGACGGCGATTTGCGCTGGGTTCTAACCGGTCTGGAGGATTCGACGAACCGAGCGACCAGCGAGAACAGGGGATACAACTACGGGGCATTTCCTTTGGTCCACAACGGAGCTTTCCACCTGATCGGGGGCTATGGTTTTTGGCGCAACCACGCGGATTGGATCACCTTCATGCCGGAACTCGGTGAATGGGAAATCAACCGCGTAGGCGGAGGTGCCCCCGACGACCAGTCGGCCCACGCGTGCTGGAGCACGGGAGACACCTTGCATTGGCTGGGACTCGACGCGCTCTCTGCAGGGGAGGAGCGGACGACCCAGTGGCGGGTACTTGACCTGGCTACCAAACAGTGGTCGGTACGCGGTACGCTCGAGTTGCCCGCGGGTCAGGGGTGGCGCACGGTGTTCGATCTCGAGCACTTTGTCGTCCTGCTCGACGGCTCGAATGGATTTGCGCTGGTGCGCAAGTCGGACGGTTGGGTCGCCATCGAGTCGGCGAATCAGTGGGCGGTTGAACTATGGAAAGCCTATCATTCGCCCGGCATGCTGTCGTGCATGGGCAACGTCCTGGTGTGGACTACGCCGGAAGGAGAAGTGTGGAGTTGGAACTTTGAGGAACACGCAGAGTCCAGCGTGTTTCTGGATTATTTCGTTCCAGGTACCCCTGTGGATTCGGGCAGTGGACTTCCCGTCTGGCCGGTTTTTCCCCTCGTAGGCGCTGCCGGAGCGGCACTGGGGGTGTGGTGGGCGAGAAGGGCGCGGCCCCGCGTCGCCTCTGTGGAGCCCATGCACAGCTCGTCTCCCAGTCCCAGTGCATCCCCTGTTGAACATTGGTCACCGGCGCTTCGTGCGCTGCTGCAACATCCCGAGCGGGAACTCCTGACCTCCGAGCTGGATGACCTGCTCGGCATAGCGGATGTCAGCACGCCAGAGACGTTGCGTGCACGGCGTGCTCGGACCATTCAAGCCGTGAATGCGGAGTTTGAGCTGCTCTTCGGATATATCCTGATCCAGCGCGAACGCGAGCATGCGGACCGGCGCAAGGTGGTGTACCGGCTTGCCGCTCCGCCTTCGATGGTGCGAAAGCTCCTGAGAGATTGGAATGCCAGCGAAGTCAGTGGAGTACGACCCGAAGAACGTGCCGGGCAGGGCCGGTGAGCTCGAGGAGGTATACCCCTGCGGCGATCGGGTCCTCAAACTCCACGTGGATCCGTCCTTGGCTGTCCGAAGTGACCTGTGCGGGTGGAGCTGCAAGTGCTCCGTCAAGGGACCGCAGTCGAATGCCGTAGGTCGAGCGCGTGAGAAGCCCGGACAGGTTCCACACTGGGGACGATGCCGGGTTCGGATGGATGTGCAATGTCCGGGGCTGTTCGGGCCGCACTTCCGAAAGGTTGACCAGTGCGTTCCCGGCACAATCGAATCCAGGTTCAGGGAAGGTGCAGGGTACGGGGAGCGTGGCTTCAGCGACAAAATCGCAGGCCGTAGCATCGGTGCATCCCGCGACCTCACTGCCATCGCACACCCCGTTTGCATTCGTGTCGGGACAGGGAAATCCGGTGGGCAGGGGCACACAAAAATCGACCTCCCACACCGCCCCGAAGTTGCCCCCTCCCGATGCCCAAACCGTCCCCGTGGCATCCTCGAGCACGAACGTGCCATCGCCCATGGACATCCCGTCTCCGTAGCTGTCCTCTACAACCAGGGTGTGGCACCCGGCCGGCAGGCATCCGCTCGTCGCCACGGGAGTTGCGGTCGTTCCGTTCGGATACGGCCCGCCGCTCATCCAAACTTCTCCCGAACCGTCGACGATTTCCCACGACGTTTCGTAGCCGAATACGTCAGGAACAACGGTCATCGTTGCATCGGCTCCCGGAACCACTTCCCGCGAGACGAGCACGGCATTGTTCCCAGCATAGCCGTCTTCCTCGGAATGCAAGGTCAGGGCCAGTTGGTTCACCCCGGCCGTCCATGCCAGCAGGGGAAGGGGGACTTCCAGAAGCGCATCCGGGGCGAGGGTGTCGCCGAGCTCGATGAACCACGGGGAGCTTCCGTTCACAGCAACCTCAAGTCCGGTGGCCACGAGCGGAGCCGTCCCCATGTTTCGCACGACGGCAAGGCCGGGCGCGTCTCCTGAAACACATGTGCCCGAGGCAAATACGGCTCCCGTCACGGCTCCGTCGTAGGGGTGCACCGGTTCCGCGCCCAGCGAAACGAGGAGTGCCGGCCGCGCCGCCTCGAGTACCCCCCGCATGCGGGCCTTTTGGCCTTCTGTGAACGCCTCCATGCAGGTCTCAACGACATAGTCCATGTAGTTGTTTGTCAACGCTTCTGGACAGGTGGCGGCCCCTGTGCACGCCGGGTTCATGAGGGTGGGCGGGGTGTCGCATACCCGGTCGCCGTCCAGCGCGCAGTCGGCTTCCGCGCCGCAGGCAGCCGTCGCATGAAAGGTGTGGTGCAGTCCGAGATAGTGGCCGAGCTCGTGGGTCAGGGTTCGGTTCAAGACGCTGAACGGCGAGAGATCGCCCACCGTGCCGAAGGCGTCGGCGCGCACCACGATGCCGTCGACTTCCGCCGGAGCAGGGGGGAGGTAGGCAAAGCCTAAGGTTCCACCGCCTGCCGATGTGCCATTGATCGCATGTACCACCCAAACGTTCAGATAGTCTGCGGCAGGCCAAACCGACAGCGCCTTCACCGCCCATTCTGATGCTCCCACCGGCCCCGACGCCGCGATACCATCCGCATCAAACCCCGGCACGGAAGAAGCATCCACCCGGACCACTCCGTCTGTGGGCTGTCCGTCCGGTGTTCGGCGGGCTAGGACGAGCTCGATTTCTGTATCGATGCCGCCTGAAAGCCCCCGGAGATCGGCATTCGAAGCGGCGATAGCGCTTTCGATTTGGGCAAGCGGGATGTTCGCTCCGGTTCCTTCCGCCTCTCCTGTGTGCAGCACGTGCACCACGACCGGCAGGCGCAGGACTCCTTCAAGGGCACGGGTTCCAATTCCGCTAAGCCGAAGTGTTGCTTCGAGCCGGGCAAAGGAGCGATCAAAACCGGGCTCTTCTTCCACCCGTTGTGTATGCAAAATGCCGGAACCACAGGGTTCGTGCGCTGCAATCGTTTGGCTGATAGCTGCAAGGGGCAGCGCACATCCGAGCAAAAGGGAGAGGAAGAGCTTCACATGTGCGCGTACGCAGGTCCCGGCTATGGGGTTACGGCAGGCCTATCAGCTCGACGTCGAAGATGAGGGCTGCGTACGGCGGAATGGGGCCATTCGGGTTCGGATTCGCTCCATACGCAAGATCCTGAGGAATGTAAAACCGCGTTTTGCCGCCCACTTTCATCAGCTGCAGGCCTTCTGTCCATCCTTTGATGACTTGGTTCAGGCCGAAGGTGATGGTCTCTCCCCGGTCATAGCTCGAGTCGAACTGTGTGCCGTCGATCAGGGTGCCGCGGTAGTGCACTTCTACTTTTGAAGTAGGTCCAGGGGATGGTCCGTTGCCGACAGTAATATGCTGGTATTGCAGTCCGCTAGCCGTCGTTGTGATGCCGGGCTTCTTCGCATTCTCTGCAAGGAAGGCTTCGCTGGCGGCCTTCGCAGCAGCACTTTCTGCTTCCTTGCGGGCAGCCATGACTGTACCCACGAGCGCGTTCGCTTGTTCCGCAGTCATCACAGCTGAGCCTGCAAACGTCGCGTCAAGGCCTCGGGCGAGATCTGTTCCGACCACCGCATCGATTCCTTGCGACTGAAGATTGGTGGCGAAAAGCACGCCGAGAGCATACGAAAGTGAATCCATGGGTAAGAAAGATGAGCCGCGCTGGGCGCTGGCAGGAATGGCGAGCAGAAGGGCGCCAGCAATAGGAATTAAACGGAGATTTTTCATGGTCAGGAAGGTAAGGCCTCACGGGTAAAGGTCCACTCGAACTCTCCACTGAGCTCAGGGCGGAAGGCATAGCCCATCCCGGTGAAGGCCTGCACTCCATCTGGTCGGTCGATGCGTTTGCGCACCACGAAGCGGGCCATCTCGCCCCGGGCGTGTTTCGCGTACGTCATGAGGGGCTTGTACTCGTCTTGCACCCGGTCTTTGAAGTGAATGGTGATCACTCGAGCCTGTAGGTGAGGCAGCACGGCGCGGGCATACTCGGTGCTCGCGAGGTTCAGCACCACCCCCTCGGCTTCGGCATCCACGGCTCGGGCCAAACGGTCTCCCCAAAACGCATACAGGTTCGGCGTTTTCTTGTCCGGACCCCATTTCAAGCCCATTTCAAGCCGGTAGGGCTGCATGAGGTCGAGCGGGCGCAGCAGACCGTAGAGCCCACTTAAAATGCGCACGTGGCGTTGCGCAAATTCGAGGTCGGGTGTGGTGAGGGTCGCCGCATCAAGTCCCCGGTAGACCTCCCCCTGGAAGCACAGCAAGGCGGGCGAGGCGTTGCCGGGGTGGAAGGGGGTGGAGAAGGCGGCGAAGCGTTCGGCGTTGAGCGCAGCGAGGTCGTCGTTCACCTCCATGAGGCGGGCGATTTGGCGCGCAGAAAGCGCGCGCAAAGACGTTACGAGCTGTGCAGCCTCCTCCAGAAAAACGGGCTGCGATGCCGCCTGGACCGCATTGCGCGGGGCGGTTTCGAGGGTCTTCGCGGGGGAGAGGAGAACAAGCATGGCAAAGCGAACGGCCGGCGAATTTAGCGCGATTCCGCATGTGGGCGTACATTTCCGCCATGACCTGTACGAAACTCTTCCGCCTGTGTGCGGCTGTCGGCTGCATGGCATTCGGCGTTTCCGCGGCGTTCGCCCAGTGTGCCGCCGGGTACATCTCGGCAACCTTTGTCCTCGACACGGATGCCTGGGGGTACGAGAATTACTGGGAAATTGTGCCGTCGGGCTCGGGTTGCGGCGTGGGTACGGTAGCGAGCGGCGGGAATTCTGCGAATGTGGGGTGTACGGGGAATGGAGGCGGTGCGGGAGGGACGATATTGCCGAGCAATAGCATCCTCACAGCGGGACCATTTTGCCTCGTGACGGGTGAGCAATACGACTTGATCTTTGTCGACAGCTACGGAGATGGCGGGTTGCTTTTCGAACTTTACTTCGACGGCGTGCTCGGCGGGATTTTCCCGGGAACGGGAGACGGGAACGTGTGGACCTTCACGGCCGGGGAGTCGGCCATGGTGCCGGGCGATTCGCCTTGCGATGCTCTGCCGCTGGTTCCGAATGTACCCGTGACGTTTTCGAATGCGGAGGCGACCGCCCAAATCGGTGAAATCAGCCCAGGCGCAGCACCTAACGGCGGCTGTGCGCTGACGGGGTGGTGGTGTGGGTCGGACGGTTCGGTGTCGCGCAGCATGTGGTTCACCTTCTCCCCAGAGGTTCCGGATCCGGTGCGCATCACCACGTGCCTGTCCACCTCGGCTATCGATGCGCAACTCGCGCTCTACCGTGTGGAGTCCTGCGGAGATTTCTCGACCTATACACTGGTCGGCTCAAACGACGATACCCCGGGCGGATGCGGTAGCGGCAACGGCAACGGGTACGGCAGCACGATGTACTCGAACTGCCTCGTGCCGGGCGAAACTTATCTCGTGCAGGTCGACGGCTGGCAAGACGATGCCGGGGACTTCACTGTCTTGCTCGAGCCGGCCGCGACGTCGGAGACGGGCCTTGCGGGAGCCACCCTGCCTGTGCGGTGTCCGCTCGACAAGGGCATGGAGCCCGATGGCGCCGTGTACCCGACCGTGACGGCAGGTGGTACGGACTTCACCGCCACCTGGACCGGACCGGGGGGCTTCACCTCAGACGCACCGTTCATCGAGGACCTGGCTGCGGGATCGTATAGCGTGGAGGTGACCACGTCGTGCGGGACGGTGTTCAATGCAACCTACCTGGTGACCGAACCGGCTCCGTGGAACCTCGGCATTGCCGTGCAAGACGCGGCATGTGGCGATGTGGCCACCGGCTCCATCAACCTTACCGTCAGCGGAGCGACGGCCCCCTACACGTATGTCTGGGCGGACGCTGGCGGAATGGAGTGGACGACCCAAGACCTCGAGTACATCGAGCCAGGGATCTACACGGTTACCATCGAAGACAATCGGGGCTGTGTGCGGGAGGCGGCGGCCGTGGTCGAGGCGGGGGCAGGACTGGATTTGGATTTAGGTCCCGATGTCACCGTGTGTGAAGATGAGACCTTCCTGGTCACGGCGCCGGCCGGCTACATGTATATCTGGCAGGACGGCTCGGTGAACCAGTTCTTCCTCGTCGAACCCTTCGATTATGCTCCGGGTACGTATTCCATCATCCTCACCGTGACGGATGCCGCAGGGTGTACCTATGTCGATGCGATGATTTTGACCGTGCATGCGTGCACGGGAGTGAACGAGTTGGCCGCAGGCAAGGGCCTCGTTGCGGTGCCCAACCCGGCGGAGGGGAGGTTCCGGCTCGACGGGCCGGGGCTCCAGGCCGGAATGGGCATGGAGGTGCTCGATGCGGCCGGGCGGGTGGTGGCCGCAGGCCGGTTAGCGGCCGACCGCTCGGTGGACACGGCGGGCTGGGCGCCCGGGGTGTATGTCGTCCGGCTCGCTTCGGGTGCGACGGCGCGGGTGGCGGTGAAGTAGGTCAGTCGGCCAAACGGAATCCGGCAACTGCCTCTGCGGCGCGGTCGATGGCTGCGCGGTCGAGGTCGCCGTGCGTCACGAGCCGTACCCGGTCCGGGCCGAAGGAGAAGCACAGTAGGCCCCACTCAGCGAGGGCCGCGACCACCGCGGAGGCCACGGGGCCGCGTGCGCACCGGAAGATGACGATGTTTGTCTCGACGGGGTCGACCTCGGCGACTTCGGGGTTTGCGGCGGCCGCGGCACCGAGGAGGGCGGCGTGGAGGTGATCGTCGGCCAGGCGTGGACCGTGGTGGTCCAGGGTGTGCAGGCAGGCTGCGGCGAGGCCGCCGATTTGGCGCATGCCGCCTCCCATCACCTTCCGGCAGCGGTGGGCCTCCCGGATGAAATCGCGCGGGCCCACGAGCACCGAGCCCACCGGAGCGCCGAGGCCCTTTGAAAAGCAGACACTTAAGGAATGGAACAGTTGGCCGTACGCGGCATAGTTCGCGTCCGGAGTCAGCGGAAGGCCGCGGGCTACCTGGGCATTCCAGCACCGCGCGCCGTCGGTGTGGAAGCCGATTCCGAGCGCATCGGCGGCCTTGCGGATGGCGGCGAGTTCGGTCACCTCCCACACCGCGCCTCCGCCCTTGTTCACCGTATCCTCGGCGCAGACCAGCGAGGTCCGGGCGTAGTGGCTGTCCGGGGGATTGACGCCCGCGCGGACGTCGGCGGCGGTGAACCGGCCTCGGAGTTCGGGGGCGCCCACGAGCCGCACGGAAGCCCCGGAGTTCCGCGCGATTCCGCCGCCCTCGTAATGGTAGATGTGGCTGAGGCCGCCGCACATGACCTCGTCGCCGGGCCGGGTATGGACCTGGATGGCGATTTGGTTTGCCTGGGTTCCGGAAGGGCAGAAGAGGGCTGCTTCGTGGCCAAACAGCGCGGCCACGCGCTCCTGCAACGCCTGGGCCGTAGGGTCTTCGGCGAACACATCGTCGCCTACAGCTGCCCGGTGCATGGCCTCGCGCATGGCGGGGGTCGGGCGGGTCACGGTGTCGGAGCGGAGGTCGATGGGGGTCAGCATGGCCGCGAATCTACCGCTATCTTGCCGCCATGTTGAGGAAGTCGATCGCCGCGTGGGCCGTGCTGGCTGCGCTCGCCGTGTCCACCGGGGCCCGGGCAAAGGAAGGCATGTGGATCCCGACCCTGCTCGGGGCCGTGGAAGACGAAATGCGTGCGTACGGCATGCGCATCTCTGCGGAGGACATCTATGCCGTGAACCACAGCAGCCTGAAGGACGCCATTGTGCATTTCGGCGGCGGCTGCACGGCGGAGTTTGTCAGTGCAGAAGGCCTCATCTTCACGAACCACCACTGCGGTTACGACCAAATCGCCGCCCACAGCACGGTCGAGCACGATTACCTGCGCGATGGATTTTGGGCCATGGACCGCGCCGCGGAGCTTCCGAACCCGGGCCTGACCGCGACGCTCATCGACCGAATCGAAGACGTCACGGCCCGCGTCCTTGCCGTCCCTGCCGCCGAGCGCGATGCGGTGCGCAAGGCCATCGTCGCCGAGGCCACTGCAGGCAACGGCCTGTCGGGCAAGGTGGTGGCGTTTGACTTCGGCAATTCGTACTTCCTGATCACCACGCGGACGTACTCGGACGTGCGGCTGGTGGGGGCGCCGCCTTCGGCCATCGGCAAGTTTGGCGGGGACACGGACAACTGGGTGTGGCCGCGGCACACGGGGGATTTCAGCGTTTTCCGCGTCTATGCCGGTGCGGACAACGCCCCCGCAGCCTACAGCACGAACAATGTCCCCTTCCGGCCGGCCCACCACCTGCCGGTCAGCTTGAAAGGCGTTCAGGAAGGCGATTTCACCATGGGCTTCGGCTTCCCGGGCACGACGGAGCAGTACCTCACGGCGGCGGCGGTGCAGCACCTGACCGAGCGCTT
>JBMTYE010000023.1:0-12924 GCA_049454255.1 Flavobacteriales bacterium | reverse complement strand
AACGTCTCTAAATGTACTTTACGGTGGAGCAAAAACCGGTCCTGCCACCCGGTGCTATCCACAACTGTCCGACGGTTTCCGACGAAATCGAACACCGACAGCATACCGGAAGAATCGACGCGCGCAGAGAACGAAACTGGCGGATTTCCGGTGACCCGGAATTCGATTTCCTCGAGTTCCCGACCCGGAAAATCAAACACCCCGGTGTAACGCCATTCGCGTTCGTCCGTGAAGAAGCGCGTGCTCAAGAATCCACTGAAACCCTCCATGTGGACGATGAAGGGCTCAGATGCCTTCCCGTCATGGGTTTCAAGGAGCATGTAGGTACCCGTATGGGAAGGCGTAGCCGTGCCGATGTACCACGTTTTTGCGGGGGTATCGCCACCGGTGTACCATTCGACTTTCTTGCCCCGAGCGGCGAGCATGCGGATCACCGTTTCGCGTTCTCCCTCGGGAACAGGGCCACGGACTCCGGCACGAAGGGCAGTTTTCAGCAGCAAGTCCACAGCGTCTTTTCGCGCGAAATGTCGGCCGTTCAGACGCCAGTAACGCTCACCAGGCACGCGTTCGATCAGCGCCTGACCTGAATCCATGTCCGCAATAAAAATGCGGTCGATCGCCGCCGTGTCGGGCAAGGCAAAATCCGCTTCCCACGCGCGGGCGACGTCCGAATCCGGAGCAAGTTGCCACCGAAGCACCGCCGCGCCAGCGAGAACTGCTCCTAAGGCGATGGCCAGCTTCGTATTGCGCGTCATGACCGCCCGGTGTACTGGGGACGACCGAAACGGCGGCGGCGGAGGCCGGTAAAGACCGCGCCCATACCGGCCAGCACGACCAGAGGGACGGCGACGGCGAGGGTTTGGTAGCCCGTGCGCCCTGCACGCACCCGCTCTTCATCGAGGGGCCGGAGGGCAATCGCCCGCGAACGGACACTGATGGTCGACTCCTCGTCGAGCAGGTAACTCACTGTATTCAAGAGGAATTCCTTGTTGTCGTAGATGACCCTACCCGCGTACCGGTCGTAGCCGAGCGGCAACATCTGCGGACCTTCTGGGGTGGTGCGGACCTTGTTGCGGGCGATGTCGCCGTCTCCGATGACCACCATCCCCGTTCGCTCGGACTGTTCGCGGAATGCGAAATCCGCGTTGCGCCGAAGGGTATCGGAGATGTTGTCCGCAAAAGCACTGCGGAACTCCCCCTCAAGCAATACTGCAAACGGCTGGTGGGGCAGCGGACGTTCCGCAAAGTACTCCGGTTGAAGGGTCACGATGCCGCTGGAAATGCGCACAGGCGCCTTGTATTCGCGGGCCAGTTCGGAACTGCGCATGAGCACCGTCTTGCGCACGGCCGGCTGGGTGTTCACCGTGTCGAGGCGCGAGACGAAATCCAGGTGGACGGGGTCGAGGTTCGTTGTGATGGGGTGCGAGATGCCCTGCAGAATGGCCACTGGGGCGAAGTACCAGTTGAACATCTGCATGTTGCGCTGGTTGCCCATGGGCCCGGCATCAAGGACGATGGGCGCGCATTGGGCGTCGATGACCAGGTTGCGGTTCAGGCGGACGCCGTAGTTGAAGAGCAGGTCGTGGATGCCCAAATCGAGGGCGAGGCCTTCCGTGGCTTGGTACTTCGCCAGGCTATCGAGGTTGCACGAGAGGGCATCCGTGAGCCAGAGGACCCGCCCTCCGTTCATCAGGAACTGGTCGAGGATGAGCTGGTCCTTCGGGGAGAAGGTCGAATCCGGTTTCGCGATGACCACCAGGTCGAAGCGGTTCGTGCGGTAACGCATGCCTTCGAGGCGCTCCGCGAGGGCGTTCAACTTGCCGTCGAGCCGCACCCGGTGGACATCGTAATCCTCTGCAAGTGTGGACACCCAGTCCGCGACTTCCCATTCGAGCAGCTCGCCATGGCCTTCGAGAAAGGCGATTTGCGGGCGTTCCTGCCTGCTGGCCCGCCGAAGACCGGTGACCAGCTCGAATTCCACCGTGTTGATGGAGCCCTGGATCATTTCGTCGGACGGAGCCGGCATGTCGCTCCGGAAGAACTGCACCGGCACTTCGCGGCCTCGGAACGAAATCAGGGCCGCAGGCCAAACCGTGCGAAACGCCTGCGTGCCCGCCTCATCGTAGGCAATCCGGGTGAAGCGCAGGCCTTGTTCGTACAGCCGTTCCTCGTTTTCGCCGATGGTTTTCGGGTCATCTGAGGCGTAGATGTCGACGAATTGGTAGCGGACCCGGCCCCCGCTGACGTCGGCAAACTGCTCGAGTTGCGTGCGGATGGCCTGTTCGAGACGCTTCCATTCCGCAGGGAAGGAACCGGTCAGGTAGCACGTGACGACGACGTCGTCTGTGAGTTCCGTGAGGTAGGTTCGTGTCGCGGGGGTCAGCGTGAACCGCTTCTCGGCCGTGAGGTCCAGTCCGCCCGGGATCCACGAAAAGGCCAGGGCTAGCGTGGCGGCGAGCGCGCTGGACAGACCGAAGGAAATCGCATCAGCCCGGCGGTGTCCCCGGGAGCGCTGCAACGCCCAACGCGCCCCGAGCAAGGTCAGTGCGATGGCACAACCGAAGTACGCCACATCGCCCGGCTCGATAAGTCCGCGGCTCATGGACCGGTAATGCGGCTCCAGCCCGATGGAACGGAAGATGCGGTCGTACTCGCCCCACGTGCCGAAGTCTCCCAAGGCGGTAAAGCCTGTGTAAAGAAAGACAGAGGTGACGAGGGCGGTGAGGAATGCGACGAGGGGATTCGAGGTCAGAGCCGAGGTCAGGATGCCGATGCCGATGAGGGTGGCGCCGAGCAGGACCAGGCCGAAGTAACTTCCCCACGTGCCGCCAAGGTCCAGGTTCCAGGCCGGCGCCCCCAAGGAACCGATGACGCCGACGTAGGCGAGTGTGGGAAGGAGGGCGACGAGGAGAACGGAGAGTGCGCCGAGGAATTTGGCCACCACAATCGCCCCTTCCCCGAGCGGACGCGTGAGCAGCAACTCGAGCGTACCCGTTTTGCGCTCCTCCGCGATGCTGCGCATCGTGATGGCGGGCACCAGGAGCATGAGCACCCACGGAGCCCAAACAAACAGGCCTTCGAGTGTCGCAATCCCGCCGTCGAGCACGTTCCATTCGCCGGGAAACACCCAGAGGAACAGGCCGAGCAGCACGAGGAAGGTTGCCACTGCGACATAGCCGGTCAGGGCGCTGAAGAAGCCGCGCAGCTCTTTGAGGATCAGGGCCAGCATGTGGAATCGTTCGGGGGGCCAAGATACGCCGCAGCCGCTGCGAAGAACATGCCCTCGGCGACAAGACTGAAGGCGTGAGGTGGAGCGGAAAACCCTGTTTTCGTCTTCGACCACACTTCCCTGAACAGTGGACTCTGCCGGTAGGTCTCGAGATCTTCCGCGGCGCGCCAAACGCTGACCGTGGTCCTCGCAAGGGAGCCGGCCACATCGGGCAAGCAGGTCACCGCCACACAGCCCGGCGCCGCGGCAATGCGGTCGCGGTAAGCGGTGAAGAGTGCATCAAAGTCCGCCAAGGCCTCTGGACGGAACTGCATGCGGACAAGGCGGAGGATGGGCGAACGCAAGGTGCTCATCCTTCAAATTCCACGCGCACGGGCGTTCCGTGGCTGAGACCAAGCAGGGAGTCTGCCCCCCCTTTGCCCCCCGGAACGGAGTGGCTGTTGATGGCGATTTCGAGGTAGCCCGCGCGGTTGAACAGCGCGACCCGCTCACCCGGGGAAACATCCTCGTACGAGGTGTGGATCTTGCGGATTTCCATGCGTACCATGCGCTGGCGGATGACGAACGGGCGACCGGCTCCAGCACTGTCGAAGTCGCGGCGGTGGATGTTCGTAATGCAATTGCCGTAGCCGTCGATGTGGGCCACGTGGCCGACGAGGGCCCCTGCTTCCCAGGTGGGCCTGCGGGATTCCGCGTGGTACAGCTCCCCTCCGACCGTTCCGACCACGGCGGGATGGTCTCCCCGAAGCAGGTGGACCGCAGCAGGCACGAAGATGTCCAGCTCCGGAAAAGCGGGTGAGCCGCTCACGTTCAGATCGACGACCGATTCCGGTTCGCCGCATTCCATGAGGCGGAAAAACCCGGTATCTGAAGCAAGGACCCAACGCCCGTCGAAGCGGACGGCCCGCAGGGTCCGGTCTTTTGCGGCCGCACGAACGCCACACAGGTGGACAGAACCGGCGGGGAAGTGGTGCAGCATTTGGCCCATCAACAACGCCGCCTCGACCACATCAAATCGGCGAATCGCATGGGTCACATCGATGACACGCACGTCCGGTAACGCGGAATACAATGCTCCATGAAGCAAGGCCGCGTAGGTACTTCCTACGCCGTAATCTGAAGTCAGGGTGACAAGGGGCACGTCTGCAAAGGTGAGAAACCTACTTTTGCTCTCACATGCATGCCCGCGAGTTTTCATTAGAGGACATCGACCCGCAGGAATTGTACGGGGCGAACGAGGTGAATTGGCGCATCGTGCGCGCTGCTTTCCCTGAACTAAGCCTTGTGGCGCGCGGGGACCGTATCGTGGCGAAGGGGAGCCGGGAGGACCTCGGACGTTGGGAGGAAGTGATGCGGATGCTGGTTTGGCACGTGGGCCGCTACCACCGGCTGGCCGAAGACGACGTGCACCGGCTGCTGCGGGCCGAGGAAGCCGATGTGCTGCGGGGGGCGGGCCACGAGGACACCATCGTCCATGGCCCCGGCGGGGTGCGCATTGCCGCTCGCACCGCGAACCAGCGCAAACTCGTCGACGCCATCCGCTCCCACGACCTCGTGTTCGCACTCGGACCTGCGGGAACGGGCAAAACGTACGTCGCCATGGCCCTTGCCGTCGCTGCGCTGAAAGACAAGCGGGTAAAGAAAATCGTCCTCACCCGCCCGGCGGTTGAAGCCGGCGAAAACCTGGGCTTCTTACCGGGCGATCTGAAGGAAAAACTCGACCCGTACCTCCAGCCGCTGTACGACGCCCTGGTGGACATGCTGCCGTACGACAAGGTGGCCGACTACATGGAAAAAGGCGTCATCGAAGTCGCTCCGCTGGCCTTCATGCGCGGTCGCACCCTCGACAAGGCCTTCGTGATCCTCGACGAAGCCCAAAACACGACCGTGGCCCAGATGCGGATGTTCCTCACGCGCATGGGCCGCGAGGCCAAATTCGTGGTGACCGGGGACATTTCCCAGGTCGACCTGCCACGCAAGCAGGCCTCCGGACTCCGTTATGCAATGCAGCATGTGGCGCAGATTCCGGGCATCGCCGCCGTCGAGTTGATGGCCGCTGACGTCATCCGGCACCGGCTTGTGCAGGCGATGATTGCCGCGTTCGAGCAGGCGGATGCCGAGGAGGAAGTCCAGCGGGCTGCGCGCCGGGCTTCCCGTTCGGGTACTCCTCCCCTTTCCTGACCCTCTTCTTCTGACCATGCCCCTACTCCGCTCCGACTTCCAGCTGCCCGGCCAAACCTCCGCCTACCACGGAAAGGTCCGCGACATGTACAGCCTCGACGCCGGCCGCATCGTCGCCGTCGTCGTGGTGTTGCCCCGGGGCATCCCCTTCAAAGGCCAAGTCCTCAACGGCGTGGCCACCCACTTTCTCGAGGCCGTGCGGGACATCGTGCCGGTTTGGCTCGAAGCCGTGCCCCACCCGAACGCCGCGGTGGGCCTCCAGTGCACGCCCATCCGGCTGGAAATGGTCATCCGGGGTTACCTCACCGGCCACGCCTGGCGCACCTACGCCGCCGGAGGCCGCTCGCTCTGCGGAGTGGCATTGCCTGAAGGCCTGCGCGAGCACGACCGCTTCGAAACGCCCATCATCACGCCAGCCACGAAGGCGGAGGCGGGCCACGACGAGGACATCAGCCGGGAAGACATCCTGGCCCGCGGAATCGTCCCGGAAGCGACGTACGCGGAACTGGAGCGCATCACCCACGCCCTGTTCGCCCGGGGAACGGCGATGGCGGCGGAGCGGGGACTGCTGCTTGTGGACACGAAGTATGAATTTGGGCTGCGGGATGGAGTGATCCACCTCATCGACGAGGTCCACACCCCGGACAGTTCCCGGTACTTCATCGCCGAGGGCTATGCCGCTCGCCAAACTGCCGGACAGCCCCAGGAGCAACTCAGCAAGGAGTTTGTGCGCGAGTGGCTCATGGAACGCGGGTTCATGGGGCGTCCTGGCGATGTTATGCCCGATATGGATGACGACTTCGTCCACACGGTGAGCTCCCGGTACATCGACCTGTACGAGCGCGTAACGGGCAAGTCCTTCGTGGGCGTCCCGATCGACTCCGACGCCCCCGTATCGGAGGCCGTTTCCCACTACCTCGCGGCCCACGCCGTCCGCGCTCATGCCTAAAGCAGGCGTAAGCCCTGAAGTGCGGTCGCTCGTCGAAGCGCTCCGAGCGGGTCGCCCGGCTTCCTTCGTCGGGATGCTCGGTATGTGCACGTGGGAACGTGCGACCGATGTGCTCGCCCCCGGCGTGTATGCCGTCGCGGACGAAGGCACCCTCGAGCGGTTGCTGCCCGGCTTGCCCGAGGCGGCGTGGGAACTGCTCGAGGTCAGCGACCTCCCCGTGCTCATTGAGGACGAACAGGATAGGGTGGTTTTCTTAGAGACCCATCCGGAAGCTGCGTTTGCCATTCGAGGCGCCGGTGGCGTGTGCCGTGTGCTCAGAACCGGTGGACTTCCCGAACTTCGCGTCCGCTTCGACCGCGCTGGGCGGTTTCGCCTGATTTCGGGATGAATTTCGCCTCCGACCTCCACTCCCCCATCTTCCGCACGGTAGGAGCGATTGCGGACGCCCGTGGTCAACGTGCCTTTGCTATCGGAGGCTTCACGCGGGACCTGTTGCTCCGCCGCTCGTGCAAGGACATCGACATCGTCACGGAAGGCAGCGGCATTGAACTCGCCGAGGCGGCCGCGAAAGAGCTGCGGGCAGGCCGGGTGTCGGTCTTCCGCAACTTCGGCACGGCCATGTTCAAATGGAAGGACTTCGAAGTGGAGTTCGTGGGGGCACGCAAGGAGTCGTACGACCGGGGGAGCCGCAAGCCGGTCGTTGAAAATGGTACCCTCGAGGACGACCAGCGGCGCCGGGACTTCACCGTCAATGCCCTCGCGCTCAGCCTGAACCGAGAAACCTACGGCGACCTCATCGATCCGTTCGGCGGTCTCGCAGACCTGCGGGCCGGGAGGTTGCGCACGCCGCTCGATCCGGACATCACCTACTCGGACGATCCCTTGCGGATGATGCGGGCGGTGCGGTTTGCCACCCAACTGGGATTTACCCTGGTGCCGGACAACCTGGCCTCCATCCGTAAAAATGCCGAGCGGCTTGACATTGTCTCCATGGAGCGCGTGAGTGGTGAGCTGCAGAAAATCATGCTGGCCCGGCGCCCGTCCGAAGGGTTTATGCTGCTGCTGAAAACCGACCTTTTGCAGAGGATTCTTCCCGAAGTCGTTGCCTTGAAAGGCGTCGAATGGCGGAACGGCGTCGGTCACAAGGACAACTTTTACCACACGCTCGAGGTGCTCGATCGGGTGGCGGAGACTTCGGACGACGTTTGGTTGCGCTGGGCGGCGCTGCTGCACGACATCGCCAAACCGCCGACAAAACGCTTTGTCCAAGGCATCGGCTGGACCTTCCACGGCCACGAGGACCGCGGGGCCCGCATGGTTCCGAAGATCTTCGGACGGTTGAAGCTGCCGCTTGACGCGAAGATGAAGTATGTGCAGAAGCTTGTAGCGCTTCACCTGCGTCCCATCGCCCTCACGAAGGAAGAAATCTCCGACAGCGCCATCCGCCGGTTGCTCTTCGATGCCGGCGATGAAATCGATGACCTGATGGTGCTGTGCCGCGCGGACATCACCTCGAAGAACGAAGCGAAGGTGAAGCGGTATTTGGCAAATTACGACCAGGTACTCATCAAGCTCCGGGAAGTCGAGGAAAAGGACCACCTCCGCAACTTCCAGCCGCCGGTCAGCGGCGAGGAGATCATGGAGATTTTCGGGATTCCGCCGAGCCGGCCGGTGGGCGAAATCAAAAATGCCATCAAGGACGCCATCCTCGACGGAGTCATCCCGAACGAGCCGGGCCCGGCCATGGAGTTGATGCTCCGGCTCGGGGCAGAACGCGGGTTGCAGCCCGTCAGCCCTTCCAGCCGTCCTTGAGGGTCACGGCCCGGTTGAAGACGGGTGCGTGGGGCCGCGAATGGCGGGAATCCGGCGTAAAGTAGCCGAGGCGGGTGAACTGGAAGCACTGGCCTGGTACCGCCTCTGCGAGAGCGGGTTCGAGCTTGCAGCCCTGCAGCACGGTCAGGCTTTCGGGGTTGAGGAACTCCAGGAAGTCCTTGCCTTCGTGGCCGTCGGGTTCGGGGTCGGCGAACAGGCGATCGTAGAGGCGCACCTCGGCATCGAAGGCATGGGAGGCGCTGACCCAGTGCAGGGTGCCCTTGACTTTCAGGCCGGAGGTGTCGGAACCGCTTTTCGACTCCGGGATGTAGCTGGCGCGGATTGCTGTGACCTGGCCGGCGGCGTCGAGGTCGTAGCCGGTGCAGGTGATGATGTAGGCGGACTTCAGGCGCACCGTCGCTGCGGGGGCGAGCCGGAACCACTTTTTATCGGGTTCGAGCCGGAAGTCGTCCGCTTCGACCCACAGTTCCCGCGAAAAGGGGATGTCCCGGTGGCCTGCAGCCGGGTCTTCGGGGTTGATTTCCGAAGGCAGCCACTCGACCGCGTCGGTGGGGTAGTTCTCGAGGATGAGGCGAACCGGCTGCAGGACAGCCATGGCGCGGGGAGCCGTGCGGTTGAGGTCGTCCCGCAACGCCCATTCGAGGAGCGCAACGTCGATGACATTGTTGCGTTTGGCGACCCCGACACGGTCCGCAAATTCGCGGATGGCGGCCGGGCTGTAGCCGCGGCGGCGCAGTCCGCTGATGGTGGGCATGCGGGGGTCGTCCCAACCGTCCACCACCCCCTCTTCGACCAGCCGAAGCAACTTGCGCTTCGACATGATGGTGTAGTTCAGGTTCAGCCGCGCAAACTCCGTCTGCTCACTGGGATAGAGTCCCAGCGTCCGGATGAACCAATCGTACAGCGGGCGGTGGTTTTCGAATTCTAACGAACACAACGAGTGGGTAATCCGCTCGAGCGCGTCCGACTGGCCGTGGGCGAAATCGTACATCGGATAGATGCACCACGCATCGCCTGTCCGGTGGTGGTGGGCGAACTTGATCCGGTAGATGATGGGATCGCGCAAGAGCATGTTGTCACTGGCCATATCGATCCGGGCGCGCAGGACCCGGCTGCCTTCCGGAAACTCACCGGCCCGCATCCGCTCGAAGAGGTCGCGGTTCTCTTCCACCGTGCGGCTGCGGAAGGGACTGGGGGTGCCGGGGGTGCCGGGACTTCCTTTTTGGGCAGCGATTTCGTCCGCCGACTGGTCGTCCACGTACGCGTGACCGGCGTCGATGAGCTGCAGCGCCATGGCATACAGCTGCTCGAAGTAATCACTTGTAAAATACTCACCGCCAGTCCATTCAAACCCGAGCCACCGAATGTCGTTGCGGATGCTCTCGACGTACTCGACGTCTTCTTTCTCAGGGTTTGTGTCGTCGAAGCGCAAGTTCGTGGTCCCGCCGTAGCGTTGCGCGATTCCGAAACTCACGCAGATGGCCTTCGCATGGCCGATGTGCAAGTAACCGTTCGGTTCCGGGGGGAAGCGCGTGCGCACGGCCCCGCCGTGTTTGCCCGCCGCGATGTCCGCTTCTACCTTCTGTTCAATAAAGTTCAACGATTTAGACGCCTGGCCGGCGTCAGCAGCGGATACGTGCGACATGCGCCAAATTTACGGCGTCACAGCAGCCGCACGTAGCGCATCAAATTCTCCTTATACGTCCGCGATACCGGGATTTCACAATCTCCGACGTGTACAGCGTACTGCAACACATCGATGTGCTCCACTCGTGCCAAATTCACCACGTGGTTCCGTGATACACGAACGAACTCATTCACAGGAAGTTTGTCCAGCAATTCCTTCAGCGAAACCTTCACGTTGTAGCGCCGATCTGCCGTCACCACAGCACTGTATTTGCCTTCTACCTCGATGTAACGGATATCGCGTGCCTCGATGCGGCGGAGTTTGTTCCCCACCTTCGTGTAGAAGTGATCCAGCGGCCGCTCCACTGGACCCACTGCCTCTTCAACTGCGGCGTCCGACGCCTGCCGAAGTGCCTCAGCCACCTGCTTATCTGCCGCTCCGGACACGACCAACGCGAAGCCGACCTCGTCCAGTGCAGATGCGAGATCGGGCCATTCTTTGCCTCGTGCAAAAACAAACGTGCCAGCAGTTACCATGATGGGTAAGCCATTTCCCACACAACATTCCTGGCTCCGATTAAGTTCTAAACCCAGCGAAACCGCAATCCGCCGTATTTTCGAGCGCCATGTGGAGAGTTCGCGCTAGTGCTGCCACCGAGACAGAAGCAGAAGTCCTCGAGCTCACAGAAGTGTCCGAGGGCTGGCATATTGTGCTCTACAACGACGACCACAACACGTTCGACCACGTCATCGAGTGCCTGATGCGGTACTGCAAGCACGACCCCATCCAGGCGGAACAGTGTGCGGTACTCGTGCATTTCCGAGGCAAATGCACCGTGAAAAGCGGCTCCTACGACGAACTCGAACCCGTGTGCAGCGCGCTCCTCACCGCCGACCTCACCGCCGAAATCGAGCCCTAATCGGGTGTTAATCCCAGCCGCACGGTTCGCCGAAGGCAGTCAGGAAGATGAGGAGATCGCCCAGCCCGACATGGCCATCTCCATCAAGATCCTCCGCACACAAGGACAGGCTGTCTGCGTAAATACAACTTCCATCCGGCACGCTCACGAACGGATGCCAATTCAAAGCTGCTGGATCAGTGCAACCAGCATACACGCAACTTCCGTCGTCCACCGTTGCTTCGGGATTGAAATTCTGTGCCGCGGGATACGTGCAACCGACCACAGGATCCACTCGATAGGTCACATTGCGGCAACTCCAGGGTTGAATGCCTGAAGTGGGGTGAAAGCAGTAGCGATAGGTTGCGCTGCCTGAAATGCCTGCGGGATAGAAGTCTGCATAAAAACTCCAATTCGTGGCTCCGGGGAGCAGGGTAACGAGGGAAGATTGGCTGGTCGAGGACGACTCCGTGCAGAAGTCATAACACAGTGGTCCCCAACAAAACCGCTCGTAGCTCCCCGCATTTCCCGAACTGAAGGGACAATTCACTGCTTCCGGTGCCTCGATGATGCTCCGGGTAACCCGCAAGGTCAGCGGACCCGAACTATCATTTCGAATACCCCATGCGACGGTCAGTTCGGCATCCGCAGCTACACCCAACGAACCCACCACCGTGTCTGGAGCATTGACAAACGTAATTTGCCCAATCGCTGCCGTCGCTGAAACCAAAGTGCACAAAGCCACCAGGAATTGAGCGCTTTTCCCCGACACATTTCGTTGAATTCTCGCCAATTTCTTCACCCCCCCAATCTACAACCTCCAGCTCACCCTGCGGCGCAGAACACCACCAAACTCAAACTCAAACTCAAACTTAAACTGCAACCGCCTTCAGCTCCGCCACCGCTGCTGCCGGGTTGCCGCCGCGGAAGGTGGCCGAACCGGCGACGAGGACGTCCGCGCCGTGCTGGAGCAGCGCCGCTGCGTTCGAGGCGGTGACGCCGCCATCGATTTCGAGGCGGGCTGGGCTGCCAGAGCGGTCGAGGAGGGCCCGGACTTCGGCGGCCCGGGTGAGGGTGCGCGGGATGAAGGTTTGGCCCCCGAAACCCGGATTTACGGACATCAGGCAGACCAAATCAAGGCAGTCAGCAACGTCTTCGAGGACGGACGTCGGGGTGTGCGGGTTGAGGGCAACCCCTGCCTGCATCCCCAGCTCGCGGATGGCCGTCAGCGTCCGGTGCAGATGCGTGCACGCTTCCCAATGCACCGTCAGCACGTGCGCGCCCAGACGCGCGAAATGGCCCAAATACCGGTCAGGATCCACAATCATCAGGTGCACATCCAGCGGCTTCTCCGCGTGCCGCGCGATGGCCTCCACCACCGGCATGCCGAAGCTGATGTTCGGGACGAACACGCCATCCATGATGTCCAGGTGGAACCAATCGGCTTCAGAAGCGTTCACCGCGCGGATGTCGCGCTCGAGATTCGCGAAATCCGCGGCCAACATCGAAGGGGCAACAAGATGAGCCATGCCACAAAGGACGGAACCCGCCCGGGGTTTCAGAACTTCGTCCCGCCATGGAGTTTTCCACAACGCCCGGAATCGTAGGCCTGACCGGCGGAATAGGTGCCGGCAAAAGCACCGTGGCCCGGGTATTTCGGGCGCTCGGGATTCCGGTGTTCGATGCCGATGCGGCCGGACGGGCCGTGTACCGTGAGGACGACGCGGTTCGTGCTGCGGTGGCCGGCCGCTGGGGTGCGGATGTGCTCACGACCGATGGTGTAGACCGGGGGAAGCTCGCGGCCCGCGTCTTCGGGGATCCCGCCGAGTTGGAGGCGCTAAATGCCCTCGTGCATCCTGCTGTACGGGAGCGGTTTGAGGCGTTTCAGCGGCGGCAGGTGGGCCGCGCGCCGTATGTGCTCCGCGAGGCGGCGATCTTGTTCGAAAGTGGAGCTGACCGCGGCTGCGATGCGGTGATTTGCGTGGAGGCCGATGCTGCTGTGCGCCTTGCGCGGGCGGCGGCGCGCGACCGAGTTCCCCTCGATGCCGTGGCAGCCCGCGCCGCGCACCAAATGACCGACGCCGACCGCCGCGACCGCTGCACCTTCATCCTGCACAACGGTCCTGAAGACGCCCTCGTTCCCCAGGTACTCGCCCTGCACCGCACCCTCTGCGCAGCAGCAGCACCCGGCACCCGGCCGGTTCAGT
>JBMTYE010000022.1:0-13230 GCA_049454255.1 Flavobacteriales bacterium | reverse complement strand
TCAGAAAACGTAAAATTCCTGCATCGTTATGCGCCAGTGGAACCCCATCAAAGAGTACGAAGACATTCTGTTTGAAGAGTTTGAAGGCATCGCGAAGATCACGATCAACCGTCCGCAGGTCTACAACGCGTTCCGGCCGGAGACGAACAAGGAGATGATCGACGCGATGGCGATTTGCCGGGAACGCGGCGACATCGGGGTCGTGGTGCGCACCGGCGCGGGCGACAAGGCGTTTTGCAGCGGTGGGGACCAAAACGTCAAAGGCGTCGGCGGCTACATCGGCGAAGACGGTGTGCCACGGCTGAACGTCCTCGATCTGCACAAGGACATTCGCGCGCTGCCGAAGCCGGTGATTGCCATGGTGAACGGCTATGCCATCGGCGGCGGCCACGTGCTGCACGTGGTGTGCGACCTGACGATTGCGGCGGAGCACGCGCGGTTTGGCCAAACAGGTCCGAAAGTGGGCAGCTTTGATGCGGGCTTCGGCTCGAGTTACCTCGCGCGCCACGTCGGCCAAAAGAAGGCCCGCGAAATTTGGTTCCTCTGCAACCAGTATACCGCGGACGAGGCCGAACGCATGGGCATGGTCAACAAAGTGGTACCGCTGGCCGAGCTCGAGGATGTGACGGTGGAGTGGTGCAAGACGATCATGATGCGGTCGCCGCTGGCCATCCGGATGATCAAGCGCGGCCTGAACGCCGAGCTCGACGGCCAACGCGGCCTCATGGAGTTCGCCGGCGACGCGACCCTCATGTACTACCTCATGGAGGAAGCCCAAGAAGGCAAGCGGGCGTTCCTCGAGAAGCGCGATCCGGACTTCCAGCAGTTCCCCAAATTCCCCTGATGGCCGCTGTTGCTGGCGGTTCTGTGCGGGACTGGGTGCAGGCCGCACGGCTAAGGACGCTGCCGCTGGCTGCAGCCACGGCGATGGTGGGGGCGGCACTGGCTGCCCGTGCGATGCACAAGGCCGGAGAGCCGTTGGACAATCGCTTTTGGGGTACGTTCGTCGGGGTGTTGCTGACGGTTTGGGTGCTGCAGGTGCTGTCGAACTTTGCGAACGACTACGGCGACGCAGAACACGGGGCGGACGGGGCGCAGCGAACGGACAGGGCTGTGGCGTCCGGCCGAATCGCGCCCCAAACGATGAAGCGGGCCATCGCACTGACGGCTGTGAAGGCACTGGTGCTGGGTGTGGCAACGGTGGTGTGGGCGGCATGGGGTACGATGACCCTCGTGGTGTGGCTGGGCTTCGTGGCGGCAGGACTGGTGTCCATCGGGGCGGCATACCGGTACACCGCGGGCCGGTCGCCCTACGGATACCGGGGGTTCGGCGATGTGGCGGTGCTCGCCTTTTTCGGGTGGATCGGCGTGGTGGGTACGGCGGTGCTCGCTTCGGGAGGCCGGTTCGAAGCCGCGTGGTTCTTGCCGGCCACCTTCGTCGGGGCGATGGGCATGGCCGTGCTCAACCTGAACAACATGAGGGACTTAGAAAGCGATGCGCAGGCGGGAAAGCAGACGGTGGCCGTGCGGCTCGGGCCGGCGCGGGCGCGCCGCTACCATGCGGCGTTGGTGGTCGGGGGGTGGGCGGCGCTGGCGCTGTACCTCGGGGGCGCGGCGGCGGGGGGGGGGCGCGGCGGCATGTGGATTGCGCTGCTTTCGCTGGTGTGGGTCAAGCACGTCGTGTTCGTGGTGCGCACGCCGGACGGAGCTTCCCTGGACGGGGAGTTGAAAAAGGTGGCGCTGGGGACGGCCGTGGTGGCGCTTTTCTTGCTTTTGGCCCAAACACGCTGACCATGGATTCCTGCGCCATCCGCATCGTTCACCGGCCGCTCGCCTTCGCGCGGCCCGCCGGTACCTCGCGCGGGGTGTTGACGGAAAAACCCTCGTGGTTTCTCATCGCGCACCATCCGGACGGCCGCCAAGGGGTGGGTGAATGCAGTCTCATTCCGGGTCTCAGCCCCGAACATCCCTTGCGCGCTGCGCGCGCGCTCGAGGCGGTGGCAGCTTCCGGCACCCTCGATGTGGACGCGGTTCCAGAGCACCTGCCCGCCGTCCGGTTTGCGGTCGAGACGGCCCTCATCGACCTGCTCGTTCCGGGCGAAATGCGCCTGTTCGACTCGCTCTTTGCCGACGGAGCGGAGGGCATCCCCATCAACGGGCTTGTCTGGATGGACGGGGTCGAGGCGATGTGGGAAGCGGCCGGGCGCCTCGTGTCGCACGGGTTTACCACACTGAAATTCAAGGTCGGCGCCCTGGACTTCGGGGCGGAGCTCGACCTGCTGACCTCGGTCCGACGCGCCCACCCCGACTGCACGCTGCGGGTCGATGCGAACGGGTCCTTTTCGTCGTTGCCGGAAGGGGAGGCGCTCCGGCGGTGCGAGGCGCTCGCCGACCTCGGGGTGCACAGCATCGAACAGCCGCTGCGGGCGGGCCGTTGGGTGGAGTTGGCGGCGCTGTGCCGCACCAGCCCGTTGCCCATCGCGCTCGACGAAGAACTCATCGGGCTGACGTCAACCGAGGTGCGGCGTGCGATGCTGCACACGGTGCGACCGGCCTACATCGTGCTGAAGCCCAGTTTGATCGGAGGGCTGCGCGAGGCGAACGCCTGGGTGGATTTGGCGTCGGAAGTGGGGGCGGGATGGTGGGCGACCTCTGCCCTCGAGTCGAATGTGGGGCTCAATGCGATTGCCCAATGGACGGCCGACGCCCTCTCCTCCGTCCCCGCCGCTGACCGCCTCCCCCAAGGTCTCGGCACCGGCGGCCTCTTCACGAACAACCTCGCGTCGCCGCTGGCCGTGCGCGACGGCGGTCTCTGGATCGACCACGGCCCGCAGGCCACTTCCTGGTCGCTGCCATGACGCCCGGGCGGCTTCACCTCGGCCCGTGGGATGTGGCGCTGGATGCCGCTGGCGTTCAGGAACTTGCGGCACTGCTCCCCGGGGATGCCCCGGCTTGGCAGCGGTCCATCGTGGCGTGTCTTAGGGCGTGGTTCGACAGTTCCGACTCGGTGTCCTGGACCACAAGTGGCTCCACCGGCGAGCCCCGCCCGGTGCACCACCTGAAATCCGCTGTGGCGGCCAGTGCAGCCCGAACCTCGGCCTACTTCGGCTGTGGCCCCGGCACGCGGGCGCTTTGCGTCCTCCCAGCCGAGTTCACGGGCGGTGCGATGTTTCTCATCCGCGGCGCGCTCCACGGCTGGCACGTCGTCGCCCTCGAGCCCCGGGCCCATCCCCCCCTTCCGGCCGGCCTGCGCTTCGACTTCACGGCGCTCACCCCGCACCAAGCCGCCCACCTCCGCCCCGAGGGCGACCGCCTCGGCACGGTCCTCCTCGGCGGCGCGCCGTCCGCCCCCGCCCTCGCCGGTCCGTGGCCGGCTGGATCCCGGGTCTACGAGTCCTTCGGCATGGCCGAAACGATTTCGCATTTCGCCGTGCGCCGACTTCTCCCGGACCCCGAGCCGGCCTTCACCTGCCTCGCTGGGGCGGTCGTCGCCGAGCGGGACGGCGCCCTCGCCGTCACCGATGCCGCGACAGGTGTGGTCGATCTGGCAACCCGCGATGCCGTCACGGTCCTCGACGGGGGCCGGCAGTTCGTTTGGCTCGGGCGCCTCGACGACGCCATCAACTCCGGCGGACTCAAGCTCTATCCTGCCGCCATCGAGGCGGCGCTCGCAGACCTCATTCCGGAACCCTTCATCGCCGTCGGCCGCCCGCACCCGGAGCTCGGCTCCCAGGTCGTCCTCCGCATCGAGGCACCAGCGGATCCAGAGCGTGGAGCGGAACTCCTCGAACGTTCTCGGGAGCGTTTGCCGCGGCACCACGCACCGCGTGCCGTGGAGTGGGGTCCGCTTCCCCGGACGGGGAGTGGGAAGGTGGTGAGGGGTTGATGTTGAGGACCAGCGCGGCTGCGCCGCACGGAACGAGGACGGGTGCGGCTGCACTTCACGATACAAAGGCATAGGGGAACTTTGGAGTATACGTAGATTGCAAATTCTATCGGTTCTGGAGTCGTTTCGTGCGAGCTTGCGGGCATGCTTTTAGGCCAAACAACACCATGGGTTTTTGCATCGCACAATGCCCACAAGGTGAAGGAGATGCAGGAGATTCTTGCGGCGTGGGCGGCGGTGGAAGGCCTGGAGGCCATCGGGTGCGGACACGACGTGGTGGAGGATGCGCCGACGCTGGAGGGCAACGCGCTGCTGAAGGTGGTGCACCTGCGCGATGTGCACGGGCGCGAGGGGTTTGCAGACGACACAGGACTGGAGGTGGAGGCGCTCGGAGGTGCGCCGGGGGTGCATTCGGCCCGGTGGTCGGGGGAAGGGTCGGAGGGGAACATCCGGAAGCTCCTGGCCGAACTCGAGCGGGTCGGGGCGCGGGGACGGGAGGCGCGGAGGGCGCGGTTCCGGACGGTGGTGGCGTCGAGCATAGGCGGGGAGCTGTGGTGGGTGGAAGGGACCGTCGAGGGGCACATCGCCGAAGCGCCGCGCGGAGCTGGAGGGTTCGGGTACGACCCGGTGTTCGTGCCGGACGGAGAGGTGCGCACGTTTGCAGAGCTCGCGGCGACGGAGAAGCACGCCATCGGGCACCGGGGGCGCGCTGCGCGTGCCTTTGTGGCCCGGCTGCACGAGGTTCTCGGGGCGGGGAGTGGTGGGTGAGGGGGAGGCGTTGCATCTTTGGGCCCGCGGGAGCGGGAAATTTTCCGGCCGCAGCAGGCACATGATTTACCTCGATTTCGAAGAGCCCATTCGCCAATTGCGCGAACAGTTGGCTTCCATCCGGCAAGTCGCCGAGCAGACGGATGTCGATATGCAATCGACTGTGAGTGAGCTGGAAGAGAAGATCCAGGAGGTCACGCGGACCCTCTACGGGTCGCTCACGCCCTGGCAACGGGTGCAGGTCAGCCGGCATCCGGACCGGCCGTATGCGCTGAGCTACTTCAACGCGCTTACGGACAACCGGTTCATGGAACTTCACGGCGACCGGACAGTAAAGGACGACAAGGCAATGGTCGGAGGTTGGGGCGTGATCGACGACCAACCGGTGATGCTCATCGGCCAACAGAAAGGCATCAACACGAAGATGCGCCAGTACCGCAACTTCGGCATGGCGAACCCCGAGGGCTACCGCAAGGCGTTGCGGCTGATGAAGTTAGCTGAGAAGTTCAACCGGCCCGTAATCACCTTCATCGACACGCCTGGGGCCTTCCCGGGCCTCGAAGCCGAGGAGCGTGGACAGGGCGAGGCGATTGCGCGTAACCTCATCGAAATGTGCCAATTGCAGGTCCCCATCCTGTGCTTCATCATCGGCGAAGGGGCGTCCGGCGGCGCGCTCGGCATCGGCATCGGCGACCGCGTCGTGATGCTGGAAAACACGTGGTACAGCGTCATCAGCCCGGAATCCTGCTCCTCCATCCTGTGGCGGAATTGGGAGCACAAGATGGAAGCGGCGGAGGCCCTGAAGCTTACGCCTGAGGACATGCTCGGGCAGGGGCTCATCGACGGCATCGTTCCGGAACCGCTCGGGGGCGCACATGCAGACCCTGCTGCTGCGCATGCAATCGTCAAGCAGGAGATTCTCGCCCACCTGCCCAAACTTCTCGCGCAATCCCCCGACAAGCGTGTCGACGCCCGCATCCGGAAGTTTGCCGGCATGGGCGTGGTAACCGATTGATTGCCAACAAATCTGAACTCGCCTCCCCTTTCCATTTTCCGGGTGCACGGAGGATGAGCAGATTGCGTAGTTTTGCGCCACAATTCATTCACCTATGAACGTGTTTCCTTCTGTTTTCCGCCCGTACGTCGGTGCTGTGGCTGTTGCTGTGTTGGCCGCCGGGTGCACCGGTTTGGGCAGCATGGAGAAAGAAATTGAGGCGCTCGGCCTGAAGGCGTCTCCGGAACCCCTGATTTTGCGCGGAGGGCAGGTGGAATTGAACATCACGGGCAAGTTCCAGGAGAAGTATTTCTCAAAAAAGGTCAGCCTGCAGGCCACTCCGGTCCTCTCCTGGAACGGCCGTTCAGCGGACTTCACCACAGCCCGCTACCAAGGAGAAAGTGTGGCTGGCAACGACCCAGTTGTTCCTTTCGAGACGGGCAAGGCCATCGAATACACGGCGTCGATTCCGTTCGACCCGGCGATGGAGGATGTGGCTGAACTCGCTGTCCGCGTGTCGGGATCGAAGGGCTCGAAGTCGGAGAACTTCGCACCCATCGCCATCGGTACGGGAGTCATCACCACCCCGTTACTGCTGCAGGACGATGACCGGTTCATCCCCAGCACGGACGCCTATGTTCGGACCACGACAGCGACAATTGAAGCAGTCATCAATTTCGAAGTAAGCAAGTCCGTCGTTCGACCTGCTGAGCTGAAGGATGCTGACTGGGTGGCCTTGCAGAATTTTGCACTTCTCGCTGCACGTGTGGACTCGCTGGAAATCAAATCGGTGACCATCGAGGCATTTGCTTCTCCCGAGGGCGAAATCACGATCAACGAGAATTTGGCCCAGGAACGCGCCGCAGCTGCAAATGCCGTGTACGCGGCCATTTTTACGAAGGCAAAGGTTGCTGCACCTGCGGGCACACCGTCGTTGCAGCCGAAGGGCGAGGACTGGGAAGGATTCAAGCAGAAGATGCAGGCGTCCTCGATTGCAGATAAAAACCTTATTCTGCGTGTGTTGGAGATGTACTCTGACAAGAATAAGCGCGAGGAGGAAATCCGGAACATGGCGAAGACCTACAAGGAAATCGCCGAGACGATTCTGCCGGAACTGCGCCGTGCGCGCCTGATTGTCACGTACGAGATTATCGGGTACTCGGACGAGCAGCTCAAGTCGATGGCGATGACGACGCC
The DNA here is from genome assembly GCA_049454255.1 of Flavobacteriales bacterium. Lineage (GTDB taxonomy): Bacteria > Bacteroidota > Bacteroidia > Flavobacteriales_D > Sanyastnellaceae > CAMCYM01. The sequence goes on along the minus strand of JBMTYE010000022.1, from coordinate 6,385 downwards.
TGCGCGCTTGACCGTCGAAGAGCTGTTGTACGCGGCGAAAATCACGGAGGACATGAACTCAAAGCTGTCCATCTACCAGGCCGTGGCGCGCCAGTTCCCGACAGATTTCCGCGGCTTCAACAACGCAGGCTGGGCCCTCATGCAACTCGGTCGCCCGGTGCAGGCAAAGGAGCTGTTCAACCAAGCTCTCGCCGTGAAGCGGGACAAGGCAGTCCTGAACAACGTCGCTGCCATGAAGCGCATGGACGGCGATATCGACGGGGCGATGAAGCTGCTGAACGAAGCTGCAGGAGCTGGCCCTGAGGTCAACTACAACAAAGGATTGATCCTCATCGAGAAGGGCGAATACGCATCGGCAATCTCGAATATGGGCAACGCAAACACGGTGAACCTCGCGCTGGCGAAGATGCTCAACGGCGATTTGGCCGGTGCTACGACGGTCCTCGGCAACGCAAAGACCTCCACGGCGATCGATAGCTACATCAAAGCCATCGCGGCCGCCCGTGCAAACGACGTGGAAGGCACGAAGCGCAACCTCGCGGATGCCATCGCAAAGGACGCCAAGCTCCGGGACAAGGCGAAGCGTGACCTCGAGTTCCGCAACGTCCGCGCCCAGCTCGCGCTCTGAGTCGAACACGAGCGGTTTCGCGCAGAACGAAAGGCATCCTTCGCAGGGTGCCTTTCGTGCGTTAGGGGCGGAGGGAACGGGCGGCGTGCCACAGCGCGATGCCGCCGCAGACGCTCACGTTGAGCGATTTTTTTGTGCCAAACTGCGGGATATGCACGGCGAGCTCGCAGGCCGCTACTGCCCCGGAGCTGACGCCGTGCACCTCGTTGCCGAACACCAGCGCCCAACGCTCGCCGGGAGTCGGAGCCCACGCCTCGATTGCGGTGGCGCCGTCCACCTGCTCAATGGCCGCAGTGCGCCACCCCTCGGCCCGCAGCAGGGCGAGCGCTTCGGTTGCGGTGGCATGGGCGCGCCACGGCACGGTCTCGGTTGCGCCGAGTGCGCTTTTGAGGATGTCGCGGTGGGGGGGATGGGCGGTGTAGCCGCAGAGTTCGATGGCTTCGAGGGCGAAGGCGTCGGCGGTCCGGAAGAAGGCGCCGACGTTGAGTCCGGACCGGATGTCCTCGAGGACGACGCGCACCGGCACGCGGGGGAAGTCGTGTGCCACGGATCAGGCGGAGGTTGCAGTGCGTTCTTCGAGGAGGGCCTTCATCGCAAACCACTGGTCGCGGAGGCGGGCGGCTTCCATGAAGTCCATGTCGCGCGCGGCCTGGTCCATGGCTTTGCGGGCCTTTTTGACCTCTTGGGTCAGGGCCGCGGTGGTCATGGCGGACAGGACGGGGTCGATGGCGGCGGGGGCGGAGGCGGCGAGGGTGGCGGCGGGTTCGGCGGCGATGTGACGGGGGCGGTCGTCGATGAGGCCCGATTGCTCGAAGAGGGTGCGGCGCGCTTTGCGGATTTGCTGGGGGGAGATGCCGTGGGCGGCGTTGTACGCTTCTTGTTTGGCCCGGCGGCGGGAGGTTTCGTCGATGGTCGAGGCCATGGATTCGGTGACCTTGTCGGCGTAGAAGAGCACGCGGCCGTTGACGTTGCGCGCCGCGCGGCCGGCGGTTTGGGTCAACGACCGGTTCGAACGCAAAAAGCCCTCCTTGTCCGCGTCGAGGATGGCCACCAGCGCGACCTCCGGGATGTCGAGGCCCTCGCGCAGCAGGTTCACGCCGACGAGCACATCGAAGGCGCCGTCGCGCAGCTGCCGCAGAATCTCCACGCGGTCGAGCGTCTTCACGTCGGAGTGGATGTAGCGCGTGCCGATGCCGAGCCGGTCGAGGTACTTCGTCAGCTCCTCGGCCATGCGCTTCGTCAGGGTGGTGACGAGCACGCGGTCGCCGGCCGCCACCGTCGAGCGGATTTCGGCGACGAGGTCGTCCACTTGGTTCGCGCACGGCCGCACTTCGATGGGTGGGTCGAGCAACCCGGTGGGCCGGATGAGCTGCTCGACGACGACGCCCTCGGCGGCCTGGAGTTCGTAGTCGGCCGGGGTGGCGCTGACGTAGAGGGTTTGGTGAACAATGGAGTTAAATTCGTCGAAGGTCAGTGGCCGGTTGTCAAGCGCAGAGGGCAGGCGGAAACCGAAGTCTACGAGGGATTCCTTGCGTGAACGGTCGCCGCCGTACATGGCGCCGATTTGGGAAACCGTGACGTGGCTTTCGTCGATGACGAGGAGGAAATCCTGCGGGAAGTAATCGAGCAGGCAGAAGGGACGCTGGCCCGGTTCGCGGCGGTCGAAGTAGCGGCTGTAGTTCTCGATGCCGTTGCAAAACCCGATTTCCTTAATCATCTCGAGGTCGTACAACGTGCGCTCTTCCATGAAGCGGGCGTGGGCGTTGAATTGGCCTTTGCGGAGTTCGAGGTCTTGCTGGATTTCCCAAACTGCCCGGTCGGTGGTGTCCTTGCTGCTCACAAAGAGGTTCGCCGGGTAGATGACGAGGGAGGTGAAGGTCCCCATGCGGGTGGCGGTCGCCGGATCGATGGTCTCGATGGCTTCGATCTCGTCCCCCCAGAACCGCACGCGCACCGCGTGGTCCGCATGGGCCAAAAACACATCGACGGTATCCCCCTGCACCCGGAACGTCCCCCGCTTGAACTCGGCCCGAGTCCGGCTGTAGAGCGAGCTCACGAGCCGGTGCAAAAAGGCGTTGCGCCCCCACTTTTGGCCCACCTCAATCGGAATCACACTCTTGTGGAACTCGACAGGGTTCCCGATGCCGTAGATGCAGCTGATGCTCGCGACCACGATGACGTCGCGGCGGCCGCTCAGCAAGGCCGACGTCGCGCTCAACCGCAGCTTCTCGATCTCCTCGTTGATGGCGAGGTCTTTCTCGATGTAGGTGTTCGTCGCTGCGATGTAGGCCTCGGGCTGGTAGTAGTCGTAGTAGCTGACGAAGTACTCGACGAGGTTATCCGGGAAAAAGTCCTTGAACTCGCTGTAGAGCTGGGCCGCGAGGGTTTTGTTGTGGCTGAGGACGAGGGTAGGACGCTGGGTTTGGGCGATGACGTTCGCGACCGTGAAGGTTTTGCCCGAACCGGTTACCCCGAGCAGCACTTGGGCAGGGGCGCCTTGTTCGACCCCTTCCACGAGTTGGCGGATGGCTTCGGGCTGGTCCCCGGTGGGGGAGAACTCACTCTTGAGGTCGAACCGCATGGCTTGAAGGTACGGGGAGGCAGCTGCCGAAAAAAGCAAAAGGGCTGCACTCCGGAGAGGCAGCCCTTTCGAGGAAATTCGAAGAATTACTCTGCGACCACATTGAACTTGACGATGGCGGTCACCTCGCGGTGCAGCTTCACCTTCGCCTCGTACGCGCCGAGTTCTTTGATGTGTTCGTCGACGAGTGCAATCTGCTTGCGGTCGATGTCTAACCCAGCCCGCTGCAGCGCTTCTGCAATCTGGATGGTGTTCACCGAGCCGAAGATCTTGCCGCTCTCTCCCGCCTTCGCTCCGATGGAGAGGGTTAGCGTTTCGAGGCGTGTGGCCAAACCGCGGGCCTGATCCAAGGCCTTCGAGGCCTTGTGCGCTTGCTGCTTGATGACCTCGGCCACCACTTTGCGGGCGGACGGGGTTGCAGCGACCGCATACCCTTGCGGGATCAGGAAGTTCCGCGCATATCCGGGGCGCACGCTCACGATGTCGTGCTTGCTGCCCAGGTTTTCAACGTCGTGTTTGAGGATGATGTCCATGGCGCTCGGTCGGCTCAGTGGAGGTTGTCCGCCACGTATGGCATCAGAGCCAGGTGACGTGCTTTTTTAATGGCCTGCGACACCTTGCGCTGGAACTTCAAGGAAGTTCCGGTGATGCGGCGGGGAAGAATTTTACCCTGCTCGTTGCAGAGCATCAAGAGGAAGTCGGGATCCTTGTAATCGATGTACGTGAATCCTTTGGCCTTGAACCGGCAGTACTTCTCCTTTTGGGTGTCGATGCTGATCGGGTTCAGGAACCGGACGTTTTTCTCAGACATGGCCTTCGGATTAAGCGTTCATCGTGGGTTCAACGGAAGCGGACGACTGGGCACGTGACTTGCCACGGCGCGCCTCAGCGTAGGCCGTGTGGTGCTTGTCCATCCGCGTGGTCAGGAAGCGCAGGATGCGCTCATCCCGCCGGAACTCAGTCTCGAAGGGTAGGATTGCAGTCGGGTCGACCTCGAACTCCAGCAACTGGTAGAAGCCCGTGGACTTCTTCTGGATGGGGTAGGCCAACTTCCGCAACCCCCAGGCATCCTCGTGCACGATGACCGCGCCACTCTTCTTGAGGATGCTCCGGAACTTCTCAACTGTTTCCGCTACCTGCTCAGCAGACAGCACGGGAGTCATAATGAAAACAGTTTCGTAACGGTTCATGGGAACTGGTTTGGGAAAAAATCGGGGTGCAAAAGTACACGGAGCTGCGTCCATTTCCAAGGACTTTGTTTGCGGAATGTGAATAACCTGCCTGCGCGGGGTGGCCTTCGCCTCCCGATATTCGCGGGACCATGGAAGCCGCTGCGCCTGCCTACACTGTCTCCGCTCGGAAGTACCGTCCTCAGGATTGGGACGCCGTGGTGGGCCAAACGGGCATCACGCGCACCCTTCAGCAGGCCATTGCCTCCGGCACCATCGCCCAGGCCTACCTCTTCTGCGGCCCACGCGGCGTAGGCAAAACCACCACCGCCCGGATTTTCGCCCGCTCCATCAACGGCTTCGCGCACGATCCCGGCGAGGACTACGCCTTCAACGTCTTCGAGCTGGACGCGGCCTCGAACAACAAAGTCGAGGACATCCGGTCCATCGTCGACCAGGTGCGCATCCCCCCGCAGCGTGGCAAATACAAGGTGTACATCATCGACGAGGTGCACATGCTGAGCCAGGCGGCGTTCAACGCGTTCCTCAAGACCCTCGAGGAACCGCCGGCCCACGCCGTCTTTATCCTCGCGACCACGGAGAAACACAAGATCCTCCCGACCATCCTCTCGCGTTGCCAAATTTTTGACTTCCACCGCATCACCCTGCGCGATACCGTCGCCCACCTGCAGTACATCGCGGCGAAGGAGGGGGTCACCGCAGAGGAAGCGGCCCTCCACATCGTCGCGGTCAAGGCGGACGGCGCGATGCGCGATGCGTTGAGCATTTTTGACCAATTGGTCGCCTTCGCCGGCAAATCCCTCACGTACGACACGGTCGCCGAGCACCTGAACGTGCTCAACCACGACACGTACTTCGAATTTATCGACCACGCCCTCGCCGGCGAAGTCGCTCCCGCGCTCGTCCTGCTCGACCGCATCATCGCCCGCGGATTTGACCCCCACCACTTCGTCAGCGGCCTGGGCGCCCACCTGCGCAACGTTCTTGTCAGCAAGGACGAAGCCACGCTCCGCCTGATGGACGGGCCCGAAGGCATCCAAGACCGCCTCCGCGACCAAGCTTCCCGCTGCGACTTCCCCTTCCTCATCGGCGCCCTCGAACACGTGAACGCCGCGGACGTCGCTTACCGCTCCAGTCAGCACCAGCGCCTCCTCGTCGAGCTCATGCTGATGCAGATCTGCTCCCTCGGGGCGGACAAAAAAAAAAGATGAGCTGATCCCCATCTTCAGCAGCACCTGGTCGAAGGCTGCCGCTCCCGCCGTCGCTGCTTCCACCACAGCCGCTCCTGCCGCTGCCGCTCCTGCCGCCGCTGCTCCTGCGCCTGTCCCGATCTCCCCTTCACCGACCTCCCCCTCGCAAACTCAAACTCAAACTCAAACTCAAACTGTAACTCAACCTCAACCTCGCCCTCAAATCGGCTCCCTCCGCGCCTCCGGTGTTCGCCTCGCCGCGCCGAAGTCGCTTGCGGGAGGTGGAGCCGCGAATGCTTCGGGACCGGCGGAAGTTCAGGAGGTCATTGTGGCAGAGCGGGAGGAGTTTTCGATGGAAGCACTTCAGCAGGCGTGGATGGTGTTTGCGGCGCAGTTGCGGGAAGAGGGGAAGGTGGGTTTGGCCACGACCGTGGCCGCCGCAAAGCTCACGTGCACCGGCGCAAACGTCGCGGCAGAGTGGGCAAACGAGGTGCAGATCGCCCAAATGGCGGACATCCGCACGACCCTTTGCGGCCACCTCCGCGCGACCTTGCGCAATGGCGCCATCGAGCTCGAGGCGCGGGTCCGGCCGGACGATGCGCCGGAACGCGCGATTTTCCTGAACGACCGGGACCGCTACGACGCGCTGGTGGCGGCGAATCCGGCGGTGGACGAGCTGCGTCGCCGCCTCGATTTGGATTTCGCGTAGCGCGTGAACCTTCCGCGGGCGCAGGTGTTGCAACCGCATGGTACGAAAGGCAACATTTGGGGTACAGGTGGCTTTTGCCGCCCTGCT
>JBMTYE010000021.1:0-13513 GCA_049454255.1 Flavobacteriales bacterium | reverse complement strand
TGACAGTTTTCAGTTGACAGTTTGCAGTTTTCGCCGCTGCGCGGCTAGTTTGCAGTTGACAGTTTGCAGTTTGCAGTTTTCGCCGCTGCGCGGCTAGTTTTCAGCGAGCGAGAGGTGGATGAGGTATTCGAAGGAGAAGTAGAGGCGCACGAGAGGGCGGGTGTGGCGCTCGGCGGCGAAGGTGCGGCAGAAGGCCCAGCGGTCGGCCGTGGAAGCGAGGGAGTCCACGAGGAAGAGGGCGGAGGCGCGCGTGTCGGGGCGGCGGCTCAGCCGGTGGACGGCCGCACGCAGCGCGGGGCCCACGACGAGGAAAAGGAGGATGGAGGCGGCCAGGGTGCGCAGGACGATGCGCAGGAGTTCCGGGGTGTCCGTGCCGGTGAGGGCCAGAATGCCGGTGGACAGGACGATTCCGATGAGGGTGGCGAGTGCGCCGCGCAGCGCATGCGGGCGGGTGCGGCCGGAGCGGGAAGGAAGGGGGGCGGCGGACGGGGTGTGCGCGTGCCAGCGTTCCAGCAGGGCGGCGCGGTAGGTGGTGAACCGGGCCGGAGCGCCCGAGATCGTCCAGCCCAGGAAAGCACCCCAAACCGCATACAGCCCCAGGTAGGCCAGGAGGAGACCCAGGCCCACGTCGTCGCCGGAGGAGCCCAGCGCGCGCGCGGCGACATCGAGCAGGGCCGTCGAGGCGTCCCACCAGGAGGCGCCGAAGAGGAGGGTGAGGACGAGGAATTTTTGGCCTGCGGATTCGAGCATGGCGAGCACGGCGAAGAGGAGGGCAACGGTGCGGAACGGGCGGACAGTGGAGAAGAGGACGGCGGCCAGCAGGCCCTGAAACCCCACGGCCACAAAGGCCATCGGTGGGGAGTGCGGACTCGCTAAGGCTTTGGCAGCCAGCACATAGCCCGTCGCCGTGAGCAACGTGGAAAACGTGCGGCCCGGCGCCTCGCCCGCCGTGTACAGCCCGCGGCACCACGCGGCGAGCACGGTGAGTACCGCCACCGCGACGCCGCCGACCGTGATGCCCGTGAACGGGATCTTCAGCGCGTGCTGTATGCCGCCGAGGGCGCATTCGCCGAACGCCCAAACCGCGGACAACGCGAGCACCGGTGGGGTGGCAGTAGGGGTCGTGTGCGCCATGCTGCGAAGGTGGGGAAGGCAGGGGGGAAGTGTTTCGTTCGGGGGGTGGAATTCGTATCTTCCTCAGATGCGGCAGGTAGTTCTCTTCCTGTGGGTGTGTGCCGGTAGTGCTGCGGCACAATGTCCGATCGGGCAGGTGGCGGACTGCTCGGGCGTTTGCCGGCCCGAGTCGATGCTGGAGTTTCTCGGGGACATGCATTGCCACCGCGGATTTTGGCTCGGTGGCGGGTGGGCACTGGGGCCGGCTGCACTCAACTTCGATTGTGCTGAATGGGGCTACGATGCAAGCGATTGCATGTTCCGGGGATGCACAGACCCGGCCGCTGCCGACTTCATGCCGATGGCCGAGGTGGAGGATGGCTCCTGCTCTCCTGTGCCGACGTCGCCTCCGGGATACGCCCGCGCAGTTGCGGGAAGCTTCTCGGTCGATGCGGCGCCGCGCGGGCTCGCCGTGTTGAGCGACGGCTCGAAAGCCTTCGTGGGCACACAGACCGGACTTCGCATTGTGCGCACGGCAGAGGAAGGGGAATGCGGAGCCGAGGTGACTCTGGTTCCGGGCACAAGTGGGATTGTGTACAGTTGCACGGCAATGCCCGACGGCAACCACGTCGTATGTCCGAACTGGACCACGGGCAAGCTCGTCGTGGTGAACGCCGCAACGGATGCGGTCGTAGCCCAAGCGGCTGTGGGGGTGAATCCGCTGAAGGCGTGGCCTGCTCCCGACGGCTCGCGCGTTTACGTGACGAACAACGGGTCGAATTCCGTGAGCGTGGTCAGCACGGCGACGTGGACCACGATCGCCACCTGGCCGGTGGGCCAAGGACCGCGCAACCTCGCCACGACGCCAGACGGGACCTTGCTGTTCGTGGCGGACTGGACTGACCATACCGTGCACGTAATCAACACAGTAACCGGCGCCACCGTCGGTGTCATTCCGGTGGATTTTTGGCCGCAAGCCGTCTGTCCCTTGCCCGACGGCGAACACGTGCTCATCGGCAACTTCGGGTTTGACCATTCGAAGGACCACTTCACGGTGCTGCGGGTGGACGGTTTGCAGCCGGTGGCCCGGCTGCTGTGCGGCCCAGGACCGGAGGACGCCGTGGTGTCTCCGGACGGGGCGTGGCTGTATGTCAGCGAATGGGGGATGTCGTGCTGCTTCAGTGTGGCGTCGGACGTGTGTTGCTCGGCCACGGGCAACAGCTTGACGCGGGTGTCGGTGCTCGCTCTGCCCGACTTCAGCAGCTATCCAGCGGGTGGGGACCTCCCGTGGGTTGAGGCCACGGTGGAGTCCATTCCGACTTCCGGGAAGTACGCGTTTGGGCTCGCTGTGGCGGCAGAGACGGGCGAGGTGTGGGTGGCGGAAAAGGACAGCCAGCGGGTGCTGCAGCTGGGGTTCAGCGAGCAGGAAGCAGACCTTCCCGGCGAAACCTGTGCCTCGGCCATCCCGCTCGCCGCGCTCAGCTACTGCATTACCGGCGCAACGGACTGTATGGCAGACAACTACAACGTCGCCTGTCCGTTCACCGCTGCCGGCGGCAGGGACCTCGTGTACCGGTTTACGCCGACGGTCGACGTGACCCGGACCTTCGACCTGTGCGCCGCTCCGTTCGACACGAAGGTCTACATCTACGCCGGGTCGTGCCCGGGTCCAGGGACCAGCCCGGAGGTGGTGGCCTGCAACGACGATGCCTGTGGGGTGAATGGGTGGCGCTCGTACCTCGAGGATGTGGCGTTCGAGGCGGGCACGGCCTACTACATCGTGATCGACGGTTACGGGTCAGCTGATGCGGGCAGTTTTACGCTGTGTTTCGACGGTCCGTGTCCGGAGGATCTCGATGGGAACGGCGCGCTGGAGAGTGCGGATTTGCTGCTGTTGTTAGACGGGTTTGGGGTGCAGTTCGATATGGGCCACGTGCTGGAGTTTCTCGCCGCCTTCGGCCTGCCTTGCCCGTGAGGGACTGTACCTTAGGGCCATGCTGGAAGCTGCACTGAAGTCGATGGAGGAGTTGCCCGATGGGGCCAAATTCCTGTGGGTCCTCGCCTCGTTGTCCGCCCACCTGCTCCTGGGCGCGTGGCGGCCGTTTGCGGGCCGGCGGCAGGGCTCGTTTCGGGTGAATGCCGCGTTGCTGGCGTCGACCCTGGCGATCAATGCCGGCTTCGGGGCGGCGACGCTCGCGGTGTCGCACGCCGTGGCCAGCCGGGGCTGGGGCCTGCTGCAGGTGGTGGAACTTCCGCTGTGGGTGGAGTGGCTGGGGGCGCTGGTCGTGCTGGATTTGGTCGGCCAATACACTGCCCACTTCCTGCTGCACCGCATCCCCCTCCTGTGGCGCCTGCACGCCGTGCACCACAGCGACCCCCATGTCGATGCGACGACCGGTACGCGTCACCATCCGCTCGATTTTGTCTTCCGCGAAACGATGGCGCTCGTGGCGCTGGCCCTGACCGGTGCGCCGTTCGGGATGTACATCAGCTACCGCCTGCTGACGGTGTTTTTCACCTACTTCACCCACGCGGATGTAGACCTGCCGCCGGCGCTCGACCGCGTCATCGGTTGGGTCTTCGTTTCGCCGCGGATGCACAAGTTCCACCACCACGACGAAGCTCCGTGGACGGACCGCAACTACGGCAACATCCTGTCCGTGTGGGACCGGCTGTTCGGCACCCTGGTCGACGGGGATGTGCGCAAGGTGCGGTACGGGCTCGACGTGGCCGACGCCCGCCGCGGGGACGACCTGGGCTACCAGCTGCTGCTGCCCTTCCGGCTGCGCCGCCGTCCCTGAGGCCTTTAGTTGCAGCTGTCCGAGAAGGCCGACAGGAAGGCCAGCATGTCGCTGGTCGCGGTGATGCCGTCGCCGTCGAGGTCCGCGCTGCAATTCGTGGTGCATCCGAAGTCCGCGAGGAGCAGCAGCAGGTCGGGCACGTCCACGACACCGCTGCCATCGAGGTCTGCTGGACACGGCCCGTTCGGAGCAAGTTCTGAGCCATTGACTTCACCGTCGCAGTTGTTGTCGATGCCTTCGCCGGTGCCTGGGGCGCCCGGGTAGACGTCGTCGCGTCCGTCATTGCAGTCGAGGTTGTTTGCGACGAGGGGGTAGATGGCGACGGCGTCGCAGCTCGAGAGGGGTTGCGCGGTCGCACTCCCGTAGCCGTCGAGGTCGACGTCGGGGTAGACGGGCGTTTCGGCGATGCAGGAGCCGTCGTCGACCGTGGCGAGTGGGTCAAAGTTGCAGGCGGTTAGGTCGGTGCACCCTGGGATGGCCCCCGTGCACAGGCCGCCGAGTTCCAACGTGACGGCATACACGACCGCAGGACCGGTGGACCAACCGTTCATGACCTCCACCGTCCACGTCCCGCTTCCTTCCGGACCGTCGGGCAACAGGAAGGTGGTGGTGTAGGTTCCGGCCGTGGCGCTGTTCCAGGAGGTCGGCAGGCTGCCGCCGTAGGTGCCGCAGGCCGGGGTGATGTCGTAGCCGCCGAAGGCCACGCAGGATCCGTCCGGGGCCGTGACCGTCAGGATGAGGTCTGCAGGCCAGGCCTGGCCGTTCGGGGTGAAGGCGAAGGTGAGGGTGACTTCGTCGAGGAGACCGGTGAGCTCTGCGGTGGTGGAGGCCGTTTGGCCGCCCGACAGGGTCGGCGAGAAGGCGATTTCTGCCGTGCAATCGCATCCGCCACCCGGCGGAGCGTAGTAGCAATCTCCTGCTAACGTGGCTGTTGCGTCGTAATTGCAGGCGGTCGGGTCCATGCAGCCGGTGCAGCTTGAACCGTTTCCACCGCAGACACCGCAGGCGTCGTTGAAGGCGCACGAGCCGTTGTCTTCCGTGGCGTTCGGGGCGTAGTTGCAGGCCGTGGGGTCGGTGCAGCCGGGGATGGCTCCGGTGGAGGTCGGGTAGCCGTTCAGGACGAGCGTTCCCGTATTCGTCGGGTCCAGCCAGTCGCGCAACCGCTGGGAGGCAGAGGTGCCGGTGTTCCAGCTGACGTTGAAGCGGCCGTAGTAGTCGTTTAGGCCGTTGTTGACGGAGCCGTTGCAGGCGGCCGCGCCGCCGTAGAGTTGGCCGATGATGCGGTGGTTCGCATCGAACAGCGGAGAGCCGGACGAACCCGGTTCGGTGACGCCGAGTTCCCACTGGTTGATCATCCACACCTGGGCGCCGCCGGCGGAGGCGGTGTAGGGAGCGTTGTTTTCGAAGCAGATCTTCTTCACGTCGCCGCTCGGGTGGTGGATGCCCACCGCGGAAGTCGTCGGGGTGCCGCTGGCATCCCAACCGGCGTACTGCACGTTCCAGGCGGCGGGCGGCGTGCTGCTGAGTTGGATGAGGGCGAAATCGCTGCCGGCGCGGCTGGCCTTCAGGGTGCCGCCGCTGATGCTTTGGTTCGTGGGGCCTGTGGAGCCCGTGCAGCCTGTCGTTTCGTGGTTGAAGTAGTAGACCCACGAGCCCGGCGTGCCGAGGCAGTGGTTCGCGGTGAGGAAATACGGCGTGCCGTCCTGCAAGACGTTGTTCACGAGCGCGCCGGAGCACACCGCGAACCCGCCCTGGGTGATGAGGGCGACCGCGCGCTTTTCGACCTGCCAATCCGCACCGGACGGGCAGTTCACGTTGATGTTGCACGCGCCCGACGTGCCGAACGGTCCGCGGTCTGGCAGGACGTCCTCGGAGGGGCGCAGGAGGCTGCGGTATCCGTGGACGATTTGGGCGATCGAGAGCTGGCCCAGGCCGTGTACGGGAACGGGTTCGTGGTATTCGAGCACAACCCGCCCTCCGGAGATGACCCCGATCGCCAAACCACCCCAGTCCAACTCGTTCTTCTCCGTAAAGCTGCCCAAAAACTGCGACCCCTCTTCGTTGTAGACGTAGAGTTTCGCGCCCTTCGGGAGGTCAAATTCGTCGAGCAAGAAGCTGACATTCAGTCCCCCCGGGCAGTCCACCCCCAGCCGCCACACGTGCTCGCCGCCTTCAAACGTCCACTGGCCGGCGCTGGTCAGCGACAGGTCCACCGCGTGCTCCACCCCGAACCGCCACGGCGCTTCCTTCACCTGGTCCGTCACCGCATCCTGGGCGGCGAGCAGCGCATGGTCGAGTTCCGGCATCACCGTCCACGGAAATCCCTCGGTGACCGGCTGCGGCCAACCCGCAGGCGCCCCCCCGAAGGAAAGCTGTGCAGAAGCAGTCGATCCGACCGCAAAAAGCAGGAAGAGCAGTGCAAGGCGCATGGGAATCAATAAAGTGGCTGTGCTCAAGATACACAAAACCACCCGAACCCCACCCGCTCCCGGCCAGAAATCAGCGCACGGTCAACCGCCCGGTCGCCCCTCCCGGCGCGGCTAGCACGTACAGACCCGCGGGGAGGTGGTCGACGTCAAGGCGCAGTGCCTCACCGGTCCACGCCCACGTACCGACCACGCGACCAGCGGCATCGAAAAGCCGGAGTTCTCCGGGCGTCGCGCTTGCGGTCCACTCGATGGAGACGAGGCCCTCGGTCGGGTTCGGGTAGAACCGGAACGCCTCGGTTCCGTCGGCTTCCGAAACACCCACGCCCATGCCGTTCAGCAGTCCGGTGAATTCCTGGAAGAACAGGTTTGCGACCCGCGCGTCGTGCACGACGAGCGTGTTTTCGTCGTTCGTGGTTTCTGCCGTCGACGACCAGTTGTGCGAGCCGGTGACCACCGTGGGGTCGCTTAGCGGCTGGCTGTGGTCGACGATGCCGTACTTGTGGTGGAGCTGGCCGCTGATGCCTTGGTGCGAGTAGACCGCCACCCCGTTTGAGAGGAGGAAGTCGAACTCGGAGCCCGTCGTATTCACCTCTTCCATGGCGCCACGGGGCTGCACAAACAGGCTGACCTGGTCGACGATGGCGTCGGCGAGGTCGTCGCGCGTGAAGGCGAGCGTAGCGAACGATAGGTCGTAATCGCAGGTCCGCAGGGCCGCGTCGATGGCCGCCGTGGTGCCGTCGGTGGGGGAGAAGTAGAGCTCCACCGGGCTGCCTCCGACGAGGAACCGACGGGGGGTATTGTTCGTTTTTGCTGCGCCAAACTTACTTGCCGCGCTGTTCGGCTGTGCACCCGTCGATCCCCACATTTCTTCGAATTCGAGCACGTAGGCCCGGGCGAGGCTTTGGTCCGCGAGGACGATGACGTTGTTCGGATCGGAGTTCAGGTTGTCGGTCGTCCAATTCGTCGAACCGGTCAGCACGAACGCGGTTTCTGCGTAGTCCGCATCGCCGGCGATGAATTTGTTGTGCATGCCGCTGCCCAGGCCGTCCGTGCGGAGCAGCACCGGGATGGACGGATCGAGCTCGCCGAGGCCGATGTTTGCATTCGACCCTTCGGCGATCCACCGCACCTGGACGCCGTTTGCCGCGGCTTGGTTCACGGCGTTCGTGATGGTCGTGTTGTTCGTGTTGTAGACCGCGATGTCGAGGGTGTGTTGGGCGCTGAGGATGTAGGCGGCGATGGAGTCGTTCGTCGAGGTGCCGGTCGAGATGGCGTCTTCGAAGGTGGCGACGGAGGTGTCCACCGGGCCGGTGAAGAAGGTCCGGATCCAGCCGGGCGAGGTGCTGACGGTGGCGTAGGGACGGATGGACGAGGCCGTCTGTTCGTCGCCGAGCGCTGAAAGCACGCGGGCATAGTAGATAGTGCCGGGCGTGAGGTTCGTCAGCGTCACGCTGTGGTCGGTGACGGATTCGCTGATGGCCACTTCCTGGCCCAAATCCGGGGTCAGACCGTACTGCACGCGGCTGTCACCGGCGACGTCGGTCAGCCATTCGAGGTCGAACGAGGTGGTGGCGAGGTTCGTTTGGGTGACCGGACCTGCGAGGTTGATGGCGCTTGTCGCCTCGATGTCGAGGGGGCCACGGGGCAGGAGCTGGTAGCCGTCCGTGCCGGTGAAGGAGAACTGGGAGACGATGCCGGTCAGGTTGACTTCGCCCGCTGACAGCACGGTGCCCACGAGCGGGTTCGAGTTCCGGACGTACATGATGCCGTTCATCCCTCCGGCCGTAAAGGAATAGGTGGCGTTGCCGGTGATGAGCTGACCGCCGTTTGCGAACATGGCGCCTTCGATCCGGACGAGCTCGCCTTCCCGCGACTCGTTCATCATCGACGGGGTGATGAGTTCCGGAGTGGGCAGGGCATTGCCGATGGAATGCACCGTCACCTGGGTGATGCCGTTCGGTCCGACTTCGAGGAGGCCGTTGTACTCGCTCAGGGCGGCCGTCATCGTCAGGCTATCGCCGACCTGCGGGTCGGGCCAACCGGTCCAGGCACTGCCCGGGTAGAGGGCGATGCCCGCGGTAGCATCCTGGAGGTAGCGGACGGTGCCAAACTCCGCCCCGCTGGTCACGATGCCGCTGACCGTCACGGTGGTCCCGACGGACTGCTGGCGGGCGGCGGAGATTTGGGCTGACGCCGGGACGGCGGCAGCGACACACCAGGCCACGAAGGCCACACACACGGAGGAGGAAAAGTTGCGCATGTCGGAATTCAAAGGGGGGCCAAAGTTCGTGCCTCAGCCCCGATTTCCGACACCGCCGGTCAGAACCGCACGCGCACCGAGAAATTCGTGCGGAACGGCAGGCCCATGTACACGGCCGCCGACGCAGCATCGAAGTTGTTCGTGGTCAACGCATACCGGCGGCTCGGGTCCGTGTAGTAGGTCTGACCATAGGCGTCGTTGTTTTGGGCAGAACCCAGGTACACCGTGTTCAGCACGTTGAACAGCGACAACCGGAATTCAAGGTTCGTCTCGCGGTAGTCGGTCGACCAACCGGCGTGGATGTCGAGCAGTCCGTACTCCGGCAGCTCCCACGACTGGCGGCCGACATTCTCTCCATACAGGGAGAACGGGTCGAAGTCCGCGAAGTACCGGTCGAAGAAGGTGTAGCGCGGCCGGATGTAGAAGCGCTTCCATTCGTAGCGGAGGGAGAGGCTGTACTGGTTTTGGGGCGCGTCGCCCACAGACACCCCTTTCGCATCGTAGGTGATGGTCACCGGCTGCCCGTCCGCATCGAGGTATGGCGTGTTCGTGTCGTCGTCGATGAGCTTCAGGCTGTCCTCCGAGCTGTCCCACGCCCAGTCGCCGAGCGAGATGTAGCCTTCGAGCGTCAGGTTGCGGCTGATTTCCCACGCCGCGTCCGCTTCGAGGCCCCGGTGGACGGCGCTCATCGAGTTGACGTTTGCCCGGACGATTTCTCCGGTCGGCGTCTCGAACCGCAGCAGCACGTCGAGCGGCCGGTTGTTCCAGTCCGTGAAGTACCCGTTCACGTTCACCGTCCACGGGAATTTGCTCCAGCTGTAGCCGAGTTCGACGGAGGAGATTTTCTCGTTTTGGGTGTTCAGAACGAAGTTGTTCGTGAAGTCGATGACGTTCTGGAAGACCGGCGTGCGGTTCAGGTAGCCGACGTTGATGAACGCGTTCGCGTGCTCGGACAGGTTGTAGTTGCCGCCTGCCTTGACCGTGTAGCCGGGGATCCACTTCCAGCCGGTGAAGGCGTAGGAGCCGGTCGAGTCCTTCGGCAAGAAGTAGTCCACCCGGTTGTAGCCCTGGCTTACCGCGCTGACGTTCAGGAACAGGTTGTAGAGGTAGCCCGAGTACTCGACCAAACCAAACGCCCCACCCCACCGCACGAAGGCGTCGTTGTGGTACCCGATGGTGTCTCCCTCGAACCGCATCTTCGTCGCAGCATTCGCATTGTTTGCATCGACGAAATACTCGCCCCCGAGCAAATCGTAGACCGTGGCGTAGTGCCCACCCCGGTAGGTGCGGGCATCGAGGCCACCGGAAACCGTCACTTTTTCTCCGGCTTCCCAGCGGAAAGTGGATAGCACCCCGTACCACTCGTGGTTGTTGTGCAACTTGCGCAGGATGCGGCCCGACTTGAGCAAGGTGTCGCTGTACAGCGGGTCGATGGGCGGGCCGAAGATGTTGCCCACGGTGTTCGAGGTGTAGAACTTGTCTACGTCCACGTGGCCGTCCGCGGTGTAGTCGCCCGCTCCGAGCGGGTTTTCGAGCCGGGTGCCGCCGCCATTCCCGTACGAGGCGTAGACGAGGTTCGAGAGGTAGAACTTCTCGCTGACACGCCAGTTGTGCCGGAAGGTGAACAGCGGCTTGTGGTACATGTTCTCGCGCTCGTGCTGTACTTCGCCGTTGAGCATGCCCCAGTGGACGTTGTAGCCGATGCCGTAATCCACCACGCGGGCGGTATCGATGAAATCCGTGGCCGACATCTCGGCCTCAAATTCCTCCACGTCGGCGTATCCGTAGGTTTCGTTGAGTTCCGCGATGGCGGCGGCTTCCTGGGCCGAGGTCAGCGACCCGTCGTTGAAGATGTCAGAGTAGGCCTGGCTGTAGGCACTCATCCGATCGTAATCCGTTCCGGTGTACAGGCCGCGGGCGTAGTCCTTGTCGTGCGTGACGATGCGCTGGCGGTAGCTGCGCGAGGCATTGCGGGTAGGGGCGCCCATCGCGCTGAGGCTCAGGCTGTGGTTGCCCCACTCTTTCTGGACTTTCGCGTAGTAGAACCACGAGCGGTTGTAGTCCTGTTCGAAGTAGCCGCCCCGGTCCTGGTAGCTTCCGGACAGCGTCAGTCCCCAGCCTCCGGGCATGCGGCCGGTGGTGTGGCTCAGCGAAGTCCGGGTGAAGCCGAAGCTGCCTACTTCCTGCTTGACGTTCGTGCGGCGCGCGCTTTCGATGCCCTGGGTGATGATGTTCACCGTGCCCCCGATGGCCGGAAGTGCGAGTTTGCTGGCGCCGAGCCCGCGCTGGACTTGCATGGTTTGGGTGACCAAATCCAGGCCGAACCAGTTGTTCCAAAACACGCCGCCGTTCTCCATGTCGTTCACCGGGATGCCGTCGAGCATGACGGAAACATTGCGTTGCTTGAAGCCGCGGATGGTCACAGAAGGCCCGTCGTTTTCGCTTCCCGTCGCCGTGGCAAATACCCCGGGCGTGGTGTTGAGGATCATCGGGATGGGCTGGGAGCCCAGCTGTTCCTGGATGGTGATGGGCTTGATGTTCGAGAACGCGACCGGGGTTTGGCGCTCGATGGCGACGTCTGCGACGACCTGCGCTTCCTGGAGGACAAGGGTTTCCAGGCGGAAGTCGACCCGCTGGTCGGAAGCGCCCACCACCACCTGCTTGCTCATGGCCGTGTAGCCCACGTAACTCACGTTCAACGTGTACGTTCCTGCAGGCAACGACAGGCTGTACTTCCCGTCGAAGTCGGTCATCGTGCCTTTGCCGTTCACCACGACGGCCGCCTGCAGCAGCGTTTCGCCGGTGATGGCGTCGGATACGGTGCCGTACACGCGTTGCTGTGCCTGGACAGGTGCGAGCACGGCGAGAAGCCCGAGGACCGCGACGAATGCGGTCGGGAAGCGGAAGGACGCCATGGCGAAAGGATTAGCGGACAGAGACGCGGGTCGACACCGTGGTGCCGTTCGCGAAGACCGTGTTCACAACGTAGGTGCCGGGTGCGAGGCCGTCGAGTGCGATGGTCCGCGCGGCGCCGGCTGGACGCTCGGTCCGCACGCAGGCTCCGGTGGCAGCGTACACTTCGAAGCGGTCCACCGTGCCGTCGGCCTCCACCGTGAACCGACCGCCCTCGGCTGGGTTCGGGAAGATGCGGACGTTCATGGGCGCGGCCGCAGAAGCTGCGATGCCTGACGTGCCGCAGTCGCAGAGGTGCGTGCCGAGGTTCGACCAGGTGTTCACCTCGAGCGTGTCCCACTGGAGGAAGGTGTCGAAGGCCACCGGGGGCAGCGTGACGCCGCCGGTCACCGAGGGCTTGCGGATGAGGGTTTGGTTCGAGGTGAGCCACGCCGCGCCGTCGCCGACGTCGATGAAGCCGTTCGCTGCGTCGTCCGTCCAGGCGGCACCGGGGTCTTCGCCGGGCTTGCCGAAGATGTCCAGGACCTGGTTGCCGTTGCGGATGAGGACGAGCGCGTCGTCGCCGTTCATGTAAGTCGGAGCCGGGTAGGGGTTGTCGAGCTGGTCTGCGTAGGCCTGCATGGCGGGGTCGCAGGCCGGGGAGATGGCGCCGCCGCCGAGGTCGACGTCTTCCGTTTGGCCGTTGATGAGGACGAAGGTGCCGTAAGGAGCGATGGTGCCCACGAGCGCCGTTTCGTCCGACATGCCGGCCTCGCCGTTCGCCCAGCGCTGCAGGACGTAGCCGTTCAGATCGACCGGGGAGGCCGTGGGGTTGTACAGCTCGACGCCTTTGTTGTTCCCGGTGCCCTCGAGGTACTCGGAGATGAACACAGACGTGCACTGGGCGAAGCCCGCCGCAGGGGCGAGGGCCGCGAGAAGGAAGAAGGTGTTGCGCATAGTAGGATTCAGTGAAAGGCGGGCCAAATTACGCCCCGAACCCTTAACCCGTACACCGCAACCGATGGCTTTGCAGGAATTTCATTTGGAGGCCATCCGCGCCCGGTGCGCGGAATGGCCCGGCACCTCGGAAGGCTTCCCGTTCGACGCGAAAACTCTGGTCTGGAAAGTCGGCGGCAAACTTTTCGCCCTCGCGGACACGGACCACTTCGCGTCGATCAACCTCAAATGCGATCCCGAGCGTGCGGTCGAGCTACGCGAGCAGTATGCGGGCGTGCGGCCCGGTTGGCACATGAACAAGGTGCACTGGAACACGGTGGAAGTGCACAGCGATGTGCCCGTGGCGGTCCTGTGGGAACTGCTGCGCCACAGCTATTTGCGGGTGGCCTCGGGCCTGCCGGCGCGCGACCGGCTCCTGCTGTTTCCCGACGGCCTGCCGACGTCATGAGGACCACGGCGTGGGCGCCCGGCCGCATCTGCCTCTTCGGGGAGCACCAGGATTACTTCGGCCTGGAGGTCGCTACGGCGGCGCTGGAGCTGGGCATCGGCATCACGGCGGAGGACCGGGCGGACCGCCTCGTCACGGTGGACTTGCCGGACACCGGTGAGCGGCTCGAGTACGATCTCGACGCCTTGCCGCCGCTCTCCCCGCGGGCCTACCTGCTGTCGGTGCTCCGGCTGTTTGCCGCGCAGAATCAGCTTCCCGCGACGGGGTGGTCTTCGGTGGTCCGCGGAGACCTGCCGCGGGGGGCGGGCGCGAGCAGTTCGACGGCGCTCACGGTCGCGTGGACCCGGCTGGTCGCGGCGCGGGCCGGTCTCGCGCTTTCGGACGCGGAGGTGGCGGATGCCGCGCACCGGGCTGAGGTGGTTGCATTTGGCGAGCCCGGGGGCCAAATGGACCACTGGGCCTCGGCCCTCGGCGGAGCCCTCCACCTCACCTTCGACCCGGTCCCGGCCTACACTCCACTTGCGCTCCCGCCCGGCGGCACGTTCGTCCTGATCGCCTACGGCGAACCGAAGGACACGCTGGCCATCCTGCACCGCGTGCGTTCCGCCCGCGC
>JBMTYE010000020.1:0-13530 GCA_049454255.1 Flavobacteriales bacterium | reverse complement strand
CCGGCAAGTTTCAACCCGAGCGGCAACGCCGCAGCGAGCACCTCACCCACCGTACACATATAATAGGCGGCCATCCACCGCCAGAGGTGCAGCGCGGATGCACTGACCACCGGCCGGTCATCCACCACGGCATCCACCGGTCGAACGGCCGCTTCCGGCACCCCCGTAGGCAGCTCTGCAAACACCGCCGCGACGAGTCCCGTATAGCGCTTGCGCATCCCGACCCGGACCACCACCCGCATGCCGGGGAGCACACTGTCTTCCACGCCATCGAGGCTGTATGTCAGCGGTTTGGGCATCGCCACAGGCACCCAAACTTCCACAAAACCCCGGTCCTTTTTCACCCAGGCAAGGTACATCCTGCCCGGACGAAGCGCAGCGAACTCTTGCCGCCGTCGCGTGTTATTTCACCATGTCAGCACCACTCGCCCCCGGCACGCCGGCCCCTGCCTTCTCCGGCACGATCCAAGATGGAACCACGCGCTCGCTCGCGGATTACGCAGGCAAAATGCTCGCGCTGTACTTCTACCCGAAAGACGACACCCCGGGCTGCACGGCTCAGGCGTGCGACCTGAACACCCACCTGGCGGACCTGCGCGCCGCGGGCATCGAGGTGCTGGGCGTGAGCGCCGACGGGGCCGCAAGCCACACGAAGTTCATCGCGAAGTACGGCCTCGGGTTTGATTTGCTGGCCGATACGGAAAAGACCGTGCACCAGGCGTTCGGGGTATGGGGACCGAAGAAGTTCATGGGCCGGTCGTACGACGGCACCCACCGAACGACCTTCCTCATCGACGGCGAAGGCATCATCCAGCACGTGATTACGAAGCCGAACACGAAGGCACACGCGGCCGAAATCCTGGCGGCTGTGGCGGCTGTTTGACCGAGCAGAAGGGTTCTGCACGACGGGTACAAACTGCAGCAGGTCGTTGACAAAAAATGCCCGCACTACGTACGTCCATTGCGGAGTGCGTAGGATACCTTCGTGCCAAATCAAACGCATCATGGCAATGGATCCACAAAAAATGAAGGCCCTGCAGCTGACGCTGGAGCGCTTGGACAAGACGTACGGAAAAGGCACCGTAATGAAGTTGGGTGACGACGCGGTGGAAACGGTGGAAGTCATTCCCTCCGGATCGCTCACGCTCGACATGGCGCTCGGCGTCAACGGCTACCCGAAAGGCCGCATTATCGAAATCTACGGTCCCGAATCTTCGGGAAAGACCACGCTGGCCATCCACGCCATCGCAGAAGCCCAAAAGCAGGGCGGCATCTGTGCCGTGGTGGACGCGGAGCACGCCTTCGACAAGTTCTACGCCGAAGCCCTCGGGGTGGACACGGAGAACCTCCTGATTTCGCAACCCGACAACGGCGAGCAAGCCCTTGAAATCGCCGACAACCTCATCCGCTCTGGCGCAATCGATTTGATTGTCATCGACTCGGTCGCGGCCTTAACGCCCCGTGCGGAGATTGAAGGCGAGATGTCCGACTCGTCCGTAGGCCTGCAGGCCCGCCTGATGTCGAAGGCGCTGCGCAAGCTCACCGGAACGATCAGCAAAACCGGATGCTGCTGCATCTTCATCAACCAGTTGCGTGAGAAGATTGGGGTGATGTTCGGCAACCCGGAAACCACCACCGGCGGAAATGCACTGAAGTTCTACGCAACCATCCGTTTGGACATCCGCAAATCCACCCAAATCAAGGACGGCGAGAACATCCTCGGCACCCGTACAAAGGTGAAAGTCGTGAAGAACAAGGTGGCTCCCCCGTTCCGCAAGGCCGAGTTTGACATCCTCTACGGAGAAGGCATCTCGAAAACAGGTGAAATCATCGACCTCGGCGTGGAGCTCGGCATCATCAAGAAGTCCGGTTCCTGGTTCAGCTACAACGAGACGAAGCTCGGCCAAGGCCGTGATGCCGTCCGGTTGCTGCTTCAAGACAACATCGAGTTGATGGAAGAACTCGAAGGTGTCATCAAATCCCAGATTGCAGGACACGTTCCCGTCGCAGCGGAATGATTTCACCCCGGTACCGCATCGGAAGGGCGCTCCTTGTGGGCGCCCTTCCCTTCCTATGCCTGCTGTGGAGCTGCTCGAACGAGCCGGCCGCCGTCCCGGACGAGCGTGACCTGACGAAGGCCCGTATCGATTCACTCAACGCCCTCATTCGCCAGGATCCTGACAATCCGGCGCTCTACGTGGAGCGCGGACAAGCATGGCAAGCCCTGGGCAACCCGAAGGAAGCCCTCGCAGATTTCGATCTGGCCATCGCTTCCGACTCGACCCATGCGCCAGCCTGGGTCCGAAAGATGGACCTGCTCTACGCGATGCAAGACCTCGAGGGGTGTGTCGCCGTAGCCGACGGGTGCATCGCGCATGCGCCGGAGGAAACGGCCTGCCTGCTTCGGCGCGCTGAGTTCCACATCCACCTGCGGCAATACGAGCAGGCCTTCGAACGCTTGAATGCTGCGCTCCAAGTGGACGACCAGCTCGAGGAGGCCTACTGGATGAAGGGACGCATCTACCGGGAACTGGGAAACAAAGAGCTGGCCATGAGCAGCTTCTCCACCTCTGTTGAGGTCAATCCTGAGTTTTTCGATGGCTACATCGCCCTCGGGTTGCAGCTTGCCGAAGCAAAGGATGCCGCTGCTACTGACGCGTACCGCTCAGCCATCGATCTGCGGCCGGGCAGCATCGAACCCCGCTACAACCTCGCCATGTTCTTCCAGGACAACGGCCGTTACGACGAGGCCTCCGCCTCCTACCGCGAGATTTTGGCGCTGGACTCGAACAACGCCACGGCGTGTTTCAACCTAGGCTACATCCGGCTCGAGTACCTGCAGCAGTACGACAGCGCAGCCTACTGGTTCAGCGAAGCCATCGAACGCCTCCCCTACTACCACCAGGCCTGGTTCAACCGTGGACTCGCCCTGGAGAGCCTCGGCCGAACCCAGGACGCCTTGCGGGATTACAACGAGGCCTTGCGCATCAAACCCGATTACACCGCGGCTGCGCGTGCGAAAGGCCGGCTGGTCGACTGAGTCTGCCACGCCCGCGTAACGCGCGACGCACGTCGCCCGCCGCGCGACGCACATCCCCCGCCGCCTGCCAGAGGCCATAAAAAAGCCGGACTCCGCGAGGAATCCGGCTTTTTCATGGCGGCCCGAAGGCCGGTATGTTCACTTACTTGACCTTCTTCACCACGGCGGCAAAGGCCTCCGGGTGGTGCATCGCGAGGTCTGCGAGGACCTTGCGGTTGAGGTCGATGTTCGCCTTCGCCAGCTTGCCCATCAAATCGCTGTAGGACATGCCGTGGAGGCGAGCCCCTGCGTTGATCCGCTGGATCCAGAGGGACCGGAAATGACGCTTGCGCTGCTTCCGCCCGATGTAGGCGTAGGTCAGACCTTTTTCGACGGCGTTCTTTGCGACCGTCCAGACATTTTTTGCTGCTCCGTAGTAGCCTTTGGAGAGCTTGAGGACCTTTTTGCGGCGTGCCCTCGACGCCACTGCGTTGTTCGAACGTGGCATGTTCGGAATGTTTTTTGGCAGACGGCGCCGCGGGTGCGGACTTGGAAACCGGATGCCGGGTTAAACGTACCTGGGAATCGTCAGGAAAATCGCGCGGATTAGGCGCAGAGTTGGCGCTTGACGCTGTCCATATCCGTCGGGTGGACGGTGGTCATGTGCGTCAGGTTCCGCTTCTGCTTCGTGCCTTTCTTCGTCAGGATGTGACTTTTGAAGGCATGCTTCCGCTTGATTTTCCCCGTCCCGGTGAACTTGAAGCGCTTCTTCGCGCTCGATTTGGTCTTCATCTTCGGCATGGCCTCGGATTTTAGGTTATGGGGTGTTACTTCTTTTTCGGATTGAAAATCACGGTCATCCGCTTGCCTTCGAGCTTCGGAAGCTGCTCCACCGTTCCGACGTCCTCGAGCTCTTGAGCGAACTTGAGCAGCAGGATTTCTCCGCGCTCCTTGAAGACGATGGTCCGACCCCGGAAGAAGACATAGGCCTTGAGTTTGTTGCCCTCCTTGAGGAACTCGCGGCCGTGCTTGAGCTTGAACTGGAAATCGTGGTCGTCCGTGTTGGGACCGAACCGGATTTCCTTCACGGTGACCTTGGCTTGGTTCGCCTTGATCTCCTTCTGCTTCTTCTTCTGGTCGTAGAGGAATTTCTTGTACTCGGTGATCCGGCACACGGGGGGGACAGCCTTCGGCGAAATCTCGACCAAATCAAGTTCGAGGGAGACGGCTAATGCCAACGCATCCTGCAGGCGCATGACCGCCGGCTCGATGTTGTCTCCGACCACCCGGACTTCTTCCGCGGTGATCTTCTCGTTGATCTTGTGAGGATCCTCCTGCCTGACCCGCCCTTTGTACGGGGTCTTTTTCCTACGGATTGCGATAACTCGTGAGTTTTAAGGGTTTAACGTCTGTTCGCCCAGCATGGCTGCCACCTCTGCACGCACCTGCGCAGCGAAGGCCTCTACACCCAGCGCCCCTTGGTCACCCTCCCCGTGCCTACGCACAGAGACGGTCCCCGAAGAGGCCTCATGTTCCCCGACGATGAGCATGTAGGGCACCTTGTCAAGCTCCGCATCGCGGATCTTGCGTCCCACCTTCTCAGACCGCCGGTCAACGAGGGCGCGAATATCGTGATTCTCAAGCATTTTTGAAACCCCCTCGGCGTACTCCGTAAAACGGTCCGAAACAGGCAGAATACGAGCCTGTTCCGGCGTAAGCCAAAGCGGGAAGTTGCCCGCACAGTGTTCCACGAGGATGGCCACAAACCGCTCCATCGAACCGAACGGAGCGCGGTGGATCATCACCGGCCGGTGGCGGCCGTTGTCCGAGCCGATGTACTCGAGTTCGAACCGTTCGGGCAGGTTGTAATCGAGTTGGACCGTGCCGAGCTGCCATTTGCGGCCGATGGCATCGCGGACCATAAAGTCCAGCTTGGGCCCATAGAAGGCGGCCTCCCCGTATTCGACTACGGTGCGCAGGCCCTTCTCCTCAGCCACCTCCTGAATGGCCTGTTCAGCGCGGTTCCAATTCTCCTCAGAACCGATGTACTTCTCAGGATTCGACGGATCCCGCAACGAAACCTGCGCGAGGTAATCGTGGAAATCCAGGGTCTTGAAGATGTACAGCACGAGGTCGATGACCTTGCCGATTTCCTCCTTGACCTGGTCGTTTGTGCAGAAGATGTGGGCGTCGTCCTGCGTGAACCCGCGTACCCGGGTCAGCCCGTGCAGCTCACCGCTTTGCTCGTACCGGTACACCGTCCCGAATTCTGCAAGACGCAAAGGCAAGTCGCGGTAACTCCGGGGACGGGCCTTGAAAATCTCGCAGTGGTGCGGGCAGTTCATCGGCTTGAGCAGGTACTCCTCGCCTTCCACCGGCGTGTGGATGGGCTGGAAGCTGTCTTTGCCATACTTCGCGTAGTGCCCGGAGGTGACATACAGCTCTTTGTGGCCGATGTGCGGCGTGATGACCGGCAGGTAACCGCTCTTGCGTTGGGCTTCTTTGAGGAAGGCTTCGAGGCGCATCCGAAGGTCTGCGCCCTTCGGAAGCCAAAGCGGCAACCCCTGGCCCACACGCTCCGAGAAATGAAAGAGGTCGAGCTCCTTGCCGAGTTTGCGGTGGTCGCGCGCCCGGGCCTGCTCGAGCAGTTCGAGGTACTCGTCGAGGTCAGACTTCTTCGGGAAGGTGATTCCGTAGACCCGCGTGAGCTGCTTCTTCGTCTCGTCACCCTTCCAGTAGGCCCCCGCGAGCGCCATGACCTTTGCAGCTTTCACGAAGCCGGTGTGGGGGATGTGGGGTCCCCGGCACAGGTCGGTGAAGTTGCCCTGCGTGTAGAAGGTGATGGTGCCGTCTTCGAGGCTTTCGAGCAGATCGAGCTTGTATTCGTCTCCCTTTTCGCGGAAGTACTCGACAGCTTCAAGTTTCGCAATCTCCTTGCGGATGAAGTCGTTCTTCGCCTTTGCAAGCTCGAGCATTTTGGCCTCCACCGCCGGAAAATCCTTGTCGGTAAAGTGGTGCTCCCCGAAGTCCACATCGTAGTAAAACCCGTGCTCGATGGGCGGCCCGACCCAAAACTTCACCCCGGGAAACAGCGCCTCGAGCGCCTCCGCGAGCAGGTGGGCAGAACTGTGCCACATCGTGCGCTTGCCATCGTCGTCGTTCCAGGTAAGCAGCCGCAGGGAAGCGTCGCCGTCGAGCGGTCGGTGGGCATCGCGGACCTCGCCGTTCACTTCAGCCGCAAACACATTGCGAGCGAGCCCCTCGCTGATACTGGTGGCCACGTCGAGCGGCGTCGTGCCCGGCGCGACCGCGCGCACAGAACCGTCGGGAAGGGTTACCTGGATCATGGTCAGCGGATTTTCAGGCGGCAAAGATACGGCGCGCAGCGGTGGCGGCATCTTTACGCATCCGGCATGCGCCGGATGTGCCAAACCGTCCGCGCCCGCGCCACCTCCAGCCCCTCCGCATCGTGGACGGTCGCCGAGCCGTCGAGGGCGACGGCACCTTCGCGGGTGGCGTCGGCGACGGCCTGCGCGAGGCGTTCCGCGGGCCAGACGGACCGGGCGGTGCAGGGGCCTGTGGCGCGGCGGGTGTAGTCGACCTCGAGGCGGGTCAGGACGAGGCGGAACGGACCGAGCGACCGCGCGGCATCGACCAGGCCCAGGCCGGTCGCGAATTCGGCGGCGGTCGCGAGCGCGCAGGCGTGCACGGTACCGATGTGGTTGCGGTTGCTCCGGCGCCACGGAAGGAGGACCTCGACGGCGGTGCTGTCGGGACCGGTGGTGACCGAGGCGATGCGGAGCCCGTGGGGGGCGTTGAAGGGGATTACGCGCCGGAAGACCCACGACAGCAGGGCGGGCCGGCCGGTGCGGGCCCGGTCGAAGCCCGCGGCGAGGAGACGGTGCCGGTTCATCGCACCGCGGCGACGTGCCGGTCGAGGATGGGGGCGAGGTCCGGTGGGGACCAGTGAGGGCCCTTGAGGACCTTGCCGTCGTCGCGGCGGACAGGGCGGCCGTCGGTTCCGAGTTTGGACATGTTCGACCGCTGGATCTCGAGGAACACCTCGCCGATGACCTCGCCGAGTCCGTGGCGGAGCAGGGTGCCGCAGAGGATGTACAGCTGGTCGCCCAGCGCGTCGGCCACCTCAACGAGGTCGCCCTGTTCTGCGGCGGCGAGGTATTCGTCGTTCTCCTCGGCCATCAGGCGGTGGCGCAGCCGGGCCTCTTCCGGCGAAATGGCCGTCACAGGTCCGTCGGCGGCCGGGATGTCGAAGGCTGCGTGGAATTCTGCCACGCAGGCTAAAGCTTCAGTCAAAGTCACCATGGCCGGAAGGTAGCACGCGCCCGGCTGTTAACATGATTTGCGGAATCCAGCGGCGCCCTGCGTGCAACCA
Organism: Flavobacteriales bacterium; assembly: GCA_049454255.1. Lineage (GTDB taxonomy): Bacteria > Bacteroidota > Bacteroidia > Flavobacteriales_D > Sanyastnellaceae > CAMCYM01. The sequence goes on along the minus strand of JBMTYE010000020.1, from coordinate 6,118 downwards.
AACGGTATCTTCGCGGGCCATGGAAACAGTTCAGGAGTCCACAGCCTCACCGCTTTACGTGCCCATGCCCGACATCCGGGCGTTGAACGAGCGCATCGCGGCCGCCAGCGGATTCGCGGACACGCTCCGGATGGAGCTCGGCGGAACGATTATCGGGCAGCACGACATGGTCGAGAAGCTGCTCATCGGCTTGCTCGCAAACGGACATGTGCTACTGGAAGGGGTGCCTGGTTTGGCCAAAACCCTTGCCATCAAAAGCCTTAGCGACGCCGTGCATGCGCAGTTCAGCCGCATCCAGTTCACGCCGGACCTCCTCCCCGCCGACCTCATCGGCACCATGATATACAACCAGCGCGAAGAGAGCTTCAAGGTCCGGAAGGGCCCGATTTTCGCAAACTTCGTGCTTGCCGACGAGATCAATCGGGCGCCCGCGAAAGTGCAGAGCGCGTTGCTCGAGGCCATGCAAGAGCGCCAGGTGACCATCGGTTCGGAGACCTTTTCCCTGCCGGAGCCCTTCCTCGTGTTGGCCACACAAAACCCGGTCGAACAGGAAGGTACGTATCCGCTGCCGGAAGCCCAGGTCGACCGGTTCCTGTTGAAGGTGGTCATCGGGTACCCGACGAAGGAAGAAGAGCAGCAGATTTTGCGGGCAAACCTGCAGCCGGACGGACTGCCGAAGCCGAAGGCCGTGGTCACTCCTGAGGACATTTTGGCGGCCCGAACCCTCGTGCGGTCCATCTACCTCGACGAAAAGGTGGAGCGGTACATCGTGGACCTCGTGTTCGCAACGCGGCGTCCGGATTCGTGTGGTTTGGGGCATTTGGCGCCTTTGCTGGGCTTCGGGGCCTCCCCCCGGGCGACCATCGGACTGGGCATCGCGGCAAAGGCGCACGCCTTCCTCGCCCACCGCGGCTACGTAACGCCAGAAGACGTGCGGGCCGTGGCGATGGACGTGATGCGCCACCGCATCGGCCTCACGTTCGAAGCGGAAGCCGAAAACATTACCGCCGAGCAGATCCTGACGGAAGTCATGGACCAGGTGCAGGTTCCCTGATTGACTGCTTTTACTCCATGGAAACTGCCGAGCTGATTTCCCGCGTGCGCCGGGTTGAGCTCAAAACCCGTGGGCTCAGCGACCGCATTTTTTCGGGAGAATACCACAGCGCCTTCAAAGGCCGGGGCATGGCGTTCAGCGAAAACCGCGAGTACATGCACGGCGATGAAATCCGGACCATCGACTGGAATGTCACCGCGCGGATGGGGCACCCGTACGTCAAGGTTTTTGAAGAAGAGCGTGAGCTGACGGTGTTTCTCGTGCTGGATGTCAGCGCTTCACAGGGGACGGGCTCACGCGGAAAATCGCGTCGCGAACTTGTCACCGAGCTGGCTGCGGTCCTCGCTTTCAGCGCCATGGGCAACAACGACAAGGTCGGGGCTATCCTCTTTTCCGACCGGATTGAGCGATTCATCCCGCCGAAGAAAGGCCGCTCCCACGTCCTTCGCATCATCCGCGAACTCATCGAATTCACTCCGACCGGCCGTGAAACCAGGATGGCAGACGCGCTGGACCACTTCGTGCGGGCCATGAAGATGCGGACCATTTGCTTGCTGGTTTCTGACTTCCGGGACGTGGGATTTGAGGATGCCTTGCGCCGCGCGGCCCGCCGCCATGACCTCGTGGCGCTGCGCATCGAAGATCCACTCGACCGCCGCCTGCCGGAGGTCGGTTGGACGCAAGTGCAGGACCCGGAAACCGGTGAATCCACCTGGCTGAATACCTCCAGACCCCAGGTGCGCAAGCGGTATGCCGCCGCGGAACACGCCCGGGAAGAGGGCCTGCGCGCGCTGTTTGCGCGGTCCGGCGTCGATGCCGCGACCTTGTTGACGGATGCGCCCTATGTCGAACCCTTGTTGCGCCTGTTTGACCGCCGTGGCTAAGGTTCTTTTCCGTTGTTTGGCTGTCGTCCTGGCCGCCTGCGTGGCCGGAGCCACGCTGCCGGCTGCGGCCCAAACCGCACCCTCGCTCACCGGGGCACAGCGGGTGCCCACGGGGCGCCCCGCCGCCGACGGCAAGGCCTGGGCCACCGCGACGCTCGACAGCACGACGTGGCCGCTCGGGGCCCAGGTGGCCCTGACGATCGAGCTCCGGAACGCGGTTGCCGCCGGGGCGGGCGGCTGGACATTGCCGGTCCTAGCCGATTCGCTTCCGGGAGGGCTTGAGGTGGTGCGCCCGCTCGGCGGGGACACCGCGACGGTTGCGGGGGACGGCGGCGACTGGACCGTCGTGCAGCGGCGGTTTCTGGTGACGGCGTGGGACACGGGATTCGCGGAGCTGCCCCCTTTGCCGGTGGTGTTCGGGGGCGATACGGCGTGGACGGCCGCCGTGCCATACCGCATCGTGGGGCCCGACGTGACGCCGGAAACTCCGCCCATGCCACCGGCCGACCTCATCGAGGTGCGCTGGACATGGTGGGAACTGCTGCTGCGGTGGTTGCCGTGGATGGCGGTGGCGGCGGCGCTCGGTTTTGCGGGCCGCTGGTCCTGGAGGAGGTACCGCCGTCGGGGCGAGGATGCGGGGAAGGCAGACGCGGAGGCCGAGGTGGTGCGGGCCCCGCATGAAGTGGCTTTGGCCCGCCTCGAGCGGATACAGCGCGAGGCGGCATGGCGCATGGGCGACGACAAAGGACACCACGCCGGCATCAGCGAGGTGCTGCGGCGCTACATCGAGGAGCAGTTCGGCTTTCCGGCGCTCGAGCGCACGACCCTTGAAATCCGCCGGGGCCTGCGCAGCTTGCCCCTGAGCGAGGAGGACAGGACGCTGTTGCTCGGCGTGCTCGACCTGGCTGATATGGTGAAGTTTGCCAAACTGAGGACCGGACCGGAAGACCACGAACGCGCTGTCGCCCAAGCCATTCGCTTTGTACACCGCACAGCTCCGGCCGGACCACCCCTTTCTGTGGACGCTCCATGACGGCCTGGACGCTTTCCCCCGCTGCGGGCCGAACGTTGGCGACCGCATTGCCGCACCTCGTCGCGCTGGCGGGGGGCGGGGTGGTCGTTTTTTGGGCGGCCACGCGCTTCGAGCTCGTCGAGCCCTGGGCCGTAGCCGCAGGGACCGGCATCGCGTTGCTGGCCGCAACCGTGCGGGTTGTGCGGGCTGCGCGAGGCCGTTCTGAACACCTGGTGCAGTCCCTCACACCGCTCCACCTGCCCGGGAACAAGCGGGTGCGTTGGGCGGGAATCCCCATCGAGGCAGCCCTTCCGGAGTTGCCCTTCGCGGCGCGCACGCTTGCGCTTGTGTGTCTGGGAACGGCCGCCTCGGGTCCGCAGTCGGCATCGAGCATCGAGGACTTAGAGCGGGAAGGCATCGACATCGTGCTGGCACTCGACGTGAGTGCCTCGATGCTGAGCAAGGACTTTTCGCCTAACCGGCTGGAAGAGGCCAAAGAAGTTGCCCAGGAATTCGTCGAAGGCCGCCCACATGACCGCATCGGCGTTGTGGCCTATGAAGGCGAGGCCTTCACCCAAGTTCCATTGACGACAGACATCCGCGTCGTGCTCGAATCCATCGACGGACTGTCGACCGGCAAGCTCGCCCCGGGCACGGCCGTGGGCATGGGACTGGCCACCGCGGTGAACCGGCTGCGGACATCCGACTCCCCGAGCAAGGTCATCGTGCTCCTGACTGACGGGGAAAACAACACGGGCAGCATCGAGCCCCGTGACGCCGCACAACTCGCTGAAATCGAGGGCATCCGAGTCTACACCATCGGAGTGGGCACCATCGGCAAGGCAAAGAGTCCTGTCCAAAAAGTCGGCAACGACTACATCTACGACTGGGTCGACGTCAAAATCGACGAGCCCTCGCTCAAGGCCATCGCCGCATCCACCGGTGGCGCGTACTTCCGGGCCACAAGCGGCGAAAAGCTGCGGGAGATCTACCGCGAAATCGACGCGATGGAAAAAGCGCGTTTTCAGGTGCTTCGCTATAACCAGCGCACCGAGGAGTTCCGCCTTTTCGGGGTTCTTGCGCTGGCCTCCCTAATCGGCGAACTGCTCCTCCGTTCCTTCCTATTCCGCTCCCTCACATGAAGACCGAGCTTCCCTCCTACCGCACGTTTGCGACGGCCGTCGCGTTGCTGTTGAGCGAGCTTGCCTTTTGGGGCCTCGTCGTCGCGGCGTGGCTTGCGGTGCGGTCCGCTGCACCGAATGTGGTGCTCGACCGCCCGGAGTGGGTGAAGTTCATCGTCCTGCTGCCGTTGGCCACCGGAATCTTTCTGTGGAGTTTTCACTGGAAATCCCGCGCGCTGAAGCGGTTAGGGGATGCGCGTTTGGTCTCGGGGCTCCTGCCGCGCCTGCGTCCGCGCCGCGAGACGTGGCGGTTTGTGCTGTGGCGTACAGCCCTGGCATGCACGGCCATCGCCCTCCTCGACCCCAAACTCGGGACCCGCATGGAGGAAGTCACCTCCGAAGGCATCGACGTCGTCGTGGCCCTCGATGTATCGAACAGCATGCGGGCAGAGGATGTGGGCATGGACCGTTTGGCGCTCGCCCGCATGTCCGTCAAGCGGCTTCTCAACCAGCTCGAAGGAGACCGCGTGGGCCTAGTGGTCTTCGCGGGCGATGCGTACGTCCAATGCCCCATCACCACGGACCACGCCGCTCTGCAGCTCTTCCTCGACAACGCGGTTCCTGAGCTCATGCCCACCCAAGGCACGGCCGTCGGGACGGCCATCGACCTCAGCGTCACCTGCTTCGACCCCGAATCCCCGGCATCGAAGACCATCCTGGTCCTGACAGACGGCGAAAACCACGAGGACGACGCGGTCGCTGCCGCAGAAGCCGCTGCTGCCGCCGGCATCGAGGTCCACGCCATCGGCATGGGCAGTCCCGCAGGCGCCCCGGTTCCTGACGTGGACCGCTTCGGCCGCACCCGGGGCTTTAAGACGGACGCCTCTGGCCAACCCGTCGTCAGTGCCCTCGACGAAGCCGGTCTCATCCGCATCGCCGACGCCGGCAACGGCACGTTCACGCGTGCTGGCAAGGGCTCGGTCAATCTGAACCCCCTGCTTGAAGCGTGGAGCAGCCTCACGACAGCCGAACAAGCTTCCGTCGCCTTCACCGACTACATCCACCGCTTCCCCATCTTCCTCTTCATCGCCCTCGGCCTCCTCCTCCTCGAAACCCTCCTCTCCCTCGCGCCCTCGTCCTCACCCCCAACCTCGCTCGGGTTCTTGTTCTCGTTCTTGGTCTCCCTCCCATCCCCCCTCCTCCCCGCCCCAACCTCGCTCTTGTTCTTGTTCTCGTTCTTGTTCTCCCTCCCATCCCCCCTCCTCCACGCCCAAACCGACCGTGAGCTCAAAGGGTCCATGGTCGCAGGCACATCGGCCTACCGGAACGGGGATGCAGCAGGTGCGGCAGCGCTGTTCGGGGCGGCAAAGGCCCACTCGATTTTAGGGCCGGTGGCGGCGTACAACGAAGGGCGGGCACTGATGGACACAACGCGTCGTGCGCCCGGTGCTGAAGTGGATCCGGCCGTGGGTGCGCGAAATGCCGCTGCTCGGAGGTCCTTCCAGGAAGCCATCGCCTCAAGTAAGACCCCAGAAGTCACATCGAAAGCGTGGTACAACATCGGAAACACCCATTTGTACGAGGAGAATTTGCCTGCCGCAGCGGAAGCGTTCAAGCAGGCCTTGCGAGCGAACCCACGGAACGAAGAGGCGCGGCACAATTTGGCGCTGACCTTGCGCAAGCAAGAACAGCAGCAACAGCAGCAACAACAGCAGAAGCAAGGCGGAGGTGGTGACCAGAAGCCCCAGCAGGGAGGCGGACAGGGCCAAGACCAACAAGGCAAGCAAGGCCCTCAAGGTCAGCAGAATTCACCGCAACAGGGCAAGGGAAAGATCTCGCCTGAAGACGCCGAACGGATGCTGGAAAACCTCGGTCGCGAAGAAGCTGGCGTGCAGGCACGCATGCGGGAGCAGAAGCCAGCAGTGCGCAAACCCATTGAAAAGGATTGGTAATGAAGGCGTTTACTGCACTCCTGTTGTGTTTCGCAGGCTTCGTTTCTGCCTGGGGCCAAACCGGGGTTGAACTCACGGTCAACCGCAATCCGGTG
>JBMTYE010000019.1:0-13554 GCA_049454255.1 Flavobacteriales bacterium | reverse complement strand
CTTAGACCACGTCCGGTCGGAAGGCAACTTCGTTTTCCTGCACTACCGCGTTCACCGCCCATGAGAACGGATTTCCTCGAGATCGAGCACAAATACATCGTGGCCCCGGACTACGATGCGGACGCACTCGGCCTGCGCCTGGTCGGCCTCGGTGCAGGTCCGGAAAAGCGGGTGGAAGTACGGGACACGTATTTTTATGTTCCAGGACACGAGGGCGCCGTATTTCGCCACCGGCTCGACCGCGAACTGCATCAACTCACCGTGAAAAACCGGCCCGCGGATTCCGCGGTACGCAGGGAAATCAACCTCGACCTGGCCGGTGCCGATGCCGTCGACACAGTGGCGGCCTTTCTGGAAACGGGTTGGGGGCCCTGTGTGCGGCTGGAGCTGACGAAGAGCATTCGCGTTTGGGAGGTGCTCGGATGCGAAGTCGTGCACTATGCCGCCCGTCGCCCGGACGGATATACTGTCCACTGCGTGGAGTTCGAGGCCACCGGAATGGAATCCCCCGAAGCTGCTTTGGCCACCCTGGAAGCGATCGGGCGGGCCTGTGGATTCGATCCGGAGCACCGCACCCGACACAGCCTGTTTCACCTGATGACAGAAGACCATGGAGGCGTTTGATTTTGTGGGCCTGCGGGGAATCACGGTAGAGTGCATCGTGGGCATCCATGCGCACGAACGGGTTGCCGTGCAGCCGCTCGAATGCGACATCGAAGTGGGTTTTGAGCGGCGGCCAGGCGGATTTGGCGCTTCGCTCGACGCAAGCGTTGACTATGCCCGGCTGGAAGGGATGGTTCGCTTCGTGCTCGGACACGGCGAATTTCTTCTGCTCGAAGAGGCCGCTGAAGCGCTCTGTGCCACAGCCCTTTATCCCCACGAGGCGCAACCTGCGCTGTGCCGGGTCGAACTGCGCAAACCGCTGGCCTTGGGCGGACGCACTGTGCCGGCCATTCGGATCCAACGAAGTGCGGACGAGTGCATTCCGGCCATCGAAACGAACCATTTCGGGACGGTTGACCTCTTGCACGAAGGCCCGACATGTGGCATTTATCTCCTGCGCATACCAGCCGGTGGAGCCATTCCACCGCACATCCACACCTGGTTGTTTGAAGCCGAACTCGTGTGGGATGATGGTTTGGAGCTCAATGGACGTGCGGTTCCGGCGGGCATCGGACATGTTTGGCCACAGGATGTGGTCCACGGATACCTCAACCGCACGGGCAAAGAAGGCCGCATCCTGTGCATCAACCGCCCGCGGTTCGATCCTTCCGATGAACTCCTAGTGAACGACCGCGTCGGAGAAGATGCTGCGGCCCATGCAACCCGCTATTTCGGACTGCCATGAAAACAGTTGTCGTAACCGGCGCGACGTCGGGTATCGGTCGAGCGATTGCGGCGGCCTTCTTGCAAGAGGGATGCGCCGTGCATGGCGTGGCGCGTCGCACCGGAGACCCGCTGCTCGGGCTCCACTTCCATGCGGCAGATGTGACCGCGGCGGATGCGCCCGAACGCCTTGCGGCGGAGCTGCCGGACCGGCTGGATGTGCTCGTGCTCAATGTGGGAACCTATGCCCCTGGCACCCTGCTGGACAGCGCGGTAGAGCAACTGGATGAGCTGTGGACCATCAACGTTTCTTCCGGGCATCGGCTGCTGCGGGCACTCGAGGATCGGCTGCAAGCGGGCGCCCACGTGTTCGTGGTAGCCTCGGTGGCCAGCCGCAAGATGTTCTCCGACAAGATGGCGTATTCGGTGACCAAAGCCGCACAGCTCGCCTACGCCGATGGCCTGCGCATCGCGCTGCGGCCCAGAGGCATTCGGGTCACCTCGGTGCTCCCGGGGCCGACGTGGTCCGCCTCCTGGAAAGGTGTCGATCTCCCGGCTTCGCGCCTCCTCCAACCCGAAGATGTGGCCTCCCTCGTGCTGAGTATTTGGAAGTTGCCAGCACACGCCGTGGTCGAAGAGGCGGTCATCCGGCCACTCGAAGGGGATTTGGACGCGGCCCTGTAAGGCCGCGTGCTACCTTCGCTGTCTACTGCCATGATCCTCATTTTCGATACCGAAACCACCGGACTGCCCCGGTCGTGGACTGCCCCGTTGACCGATTCGGACAACTGGCCTCGCATTGTGTCCATCGCATGGCAGCTGCACACCCCGGACGGACGGCTGCTCTCCCGGGGCAACCGGATTGTGCGGCCCGACGGGTTTACCATTCCCTTTAACGCCATCAAGGTCCACGGCATCACGAACGAACGTGCCGCCGCCGAGGGCCATCCCCTCGCCGACGTGCTTGCTGCATTCCTGGAAGATTGCGGCCGGGCCACCTACCTGATGGGCCACAACGTGGGCTTCGACATCTCTGTGGTCGGAGCGGAATTGCACCGGCTCGGGGAAGACGTGTCGGCCTTCACCTCGGTGGCGGTGCTCGATTCGAAAGATGCCGGCACCGAACTCTGCAAACTGCCAGGTGGACGTGGTGGAGCGTACAAGTGGCCCACCCTTTCGGAACTGCACGACAAGCTCTTCAACGAACCCGTCGCCGATGCACACGACGCGGCGTACGATGTCCGTGCTACCGGCCGCATCTTCTTCGCGATGTGCACCTTGGGGGCCTTTTCCGGGGAGGGCCTGGTGCTCGGCGTACCCATCGACTACGAATCCCCTGAACTGGAGGCATCAGCCTTTTCCGTAGCCGTTCCGGAGGCTCCTGCGCAACCTGAGGATCCCCAGCCTCCTGTCCGCGAGGTAGATCCGGAATTGCCTTTTTCGCACCTGCACGTCCACTCGCAGTTCAGTGTTTTGCAGGCAGTGAGTTCCGTGAATGAATTGGTAGAAGCTGCCGCCGCCGCTGGGATGCCTGCCCTGGCCCTGACAGACCACGGCAACATGATGGGGGCGTTCCAGTTTGTGCGTGCGGCGCGGAAAGCGGGAATCCTGCCCATCGTCGGGATTGAGCTGAATGTCTGCCGGGACATGCACGACAAATCCACGAAGGACGACGGCTATCCCGTGGTGCTGCTCGCCATGAACAAAGCCGGCTACCACCGGCTCGCCCGGCTGAGTTCCGCCGCATACACGGACGGATTTTACTACGTCCCGCGGGTCGACCGCGCGCTACTGGCCTCGCTTGCTGACGACCTGATCTGCCTGTCCGGCGGGCTGTTCAGTGAGGTTCCTTCGCTGATTCTCAATGTAGGCGAGCGCCAAGCGGAGGAGGCCTTCCTGTGGTACAAGGGCGTCTTCGGCGACCGGTTCTATGCTGAGCTGAACCGGCACGGTCTCGAGGAAGAAGAGGTGGTCAACCGCTCGTTGCTCGCGTTGTGTGCCCGCTATGGGGTGGCTTGCGTCGCTGCCCATTCCACATACTACACCCGTCAGGACCAGGCAGAAGCGCACGACATCTTGTTGTGTGTGAAGGACGCGGCGAACGCGAGCAAGCCCAAACGCTACCTGGGAAAGCGCGGCCGCGAATTCCGGTTCGGCATGCCGAACGACCGGTTCTACCTCTGCAGCCCAGCGGAAATGCGCACGTTGTTTGCGGATGTTCCCGAGGCACTCGAGAACGTGGACGCCCTTGTCAAACGCTGCGAACCGTATGCGCTCGAGCGCGATGTCTTGCTTCCGGCCTTCGACATTCCCGCGGAATTCATCGACCCCCGCGATGCCGAGGACGGAGGCAAGCGTGGCGAAAATGCCTACCTGCGGCATTTGACCTACCTCGGCGCCGAACGCCGCTACGGTGCAGACCTGTCCGATGCCATCCGGGAGCGGCTCGATTTCGAGCTCGAAACCATCGCGAACACGGGCTATCCAGGCTATTTCCTCATCGTCCAAGACTTCACCACGGCAGCACGGAACATGGGCGTCAGCGTCGGACCAGGCCGGGGTTCTGCCGCCGGCTCTGCGGTTGCGTACTGTGTCGGCATCACGAATGTCGACCCCATCGCGTACGACCTGCTGTTCGAACGGTTCCTGAACCCCGACCGGGTGAGCCTCCCGGATATCGACATCGACTTCGACGACGAAGGCCGGGGCAAGGTCATCGACTACGTCATTCGCAAATACGGCGCGAACCAGGTGGCCCAAATCATCACCTACGGCACCATGGCCGCAAAAAGCTCGGTGCGCGACACAGCGCGTGTCCTTGAGCTTCCGCTGTCGGATGCTGACCGGCTGGCGAAGATGTTGCCGGACGTGAGTTTGGCCAAGCTCTTCCGCCTGAACGACCAGCAACTGAAAGAAGAATTGCGGTCCGCGGAAGAGCTGGAGAGTGTGCGCAACCTGCGCAAACTAGCCGATACTCCGGGCCTCGAAGGGCGCACCCTCACCACCGCCCGCGAACTCGAGGGAAGCTTGCGCAACACGGGCATCCACGCCTGCGGCATAATCATCACGCCGACCGACTTGACAGACTACGTGCCCATCGCGACGGCGAAGGACAGCGACATGGTCTGCACGCAGTTCGACAACGCCGTGGCCGAGGAAGCCGGCCTGCTCAAGATGGACTTCCTCGGGCTCAAAACCTTGACCATCATCCGCGATGCCGTTGCAAATGTCCAAGCGAACCGAGGCCTGACGCTCGATCCTGACGCGTTCCCATTGGACGACGAACGGACGTACGCCCTGTTCCAACGCGGCGAAACGGTGGGCATTTTCCAGTACGAATCAGCGGGTATGCAGAAGTACCTGCGCGAGCTCAAGCCCACCGTGTTTGCGGACCTCATCGCGATGAACGCGCTCTACCGGCCCGGTCCGCTCGAATACATTCCGAGCTTCATCCGGCGGAAGCACGGCACCGAACCCATCGTCTACGATTTGCCCGCCTGCGAAGGCCAACTGGCAGAAACCTACGGCATTACAGTCTACCAGGAGCAGGTGATGCTCCTCTCGCAACAGCTCGCCGGTTTCACGAAGGGCGAGGCGGACACGCTCCGGAAGGCGATGGGCAAGAAAAAGGCGGACCTCATCGCGAAGATGAAGCCGCAGTTTCTGGAGCAGGGTGAGGCTCGTGGCCACGAGCGGGCACGGCTGGAGAAGATTTGGAAGGACTGGGAGGCCTTCGCCGCCTATGCCTTCAACAAATCGCACTCCACGTGCTACGCGCTCGTGGCCTACCAAACGGCCTACCTGAAAGCGAACTTCCCTGCCGAATACATGGCCGCGGTGCTGTCGAATAACATGTCCGACATCAAGCAGGTGGCCTTCTTTATGGAGGAGGCGCGGCGCATGGGCATCGCCGTGCTCGGGCCCGATGTGAACGAGTCTGGCCTGAAGTTCACGGTCAACCGGCACGGTGCGATCCGCTTCGGTCTGGGGGCGGTGCGCGGGGTGGGGGAGGGGGCGGTCGTCTCCATCGTGGCCGGGCGGGAGGACGGTGATGGGCCGTACCGCAATGTGTTCGATTTGGCGCGGCGCGCGGGAAGCCGCGACGTCGGCAAGAGGGTCCTCGAGGCCCTCGCCGTGGCAGGGGCCTTCGACGGCTTCGGTGATGGCAACCGCGCCCGGTATTTCGCCGCAGACGACAAAGGCCGCACGGGCATCGAACTGGCTGCCCGATTCGGCGCAGGCGCGCAAGAAGCTGCCGCGAGCGCACAAGCCTCACTCTTCGGCGAGGGCGAAATCGAACAGGCCCCTGAACCTGTTCTGCCCTCGTGCGAACCGTGGGACCCGCTCGTCGCCTTGACGAAAGAAAAGGAGGTCATCGGCATGTTCATTTCCGGACACCCGCTAGATGCATTCGCCTTCGAAATGAAGCACCTGTGCTCTCCTGCTGAGGGGCTTGCAGTGCTGTCCGACCCCTTGCCGCTTCGGGGCCGCGAACTCAAGTTTGCAGGGCGGATCGCCGAAGTGGCTCACCGCTTGAGCAAACAGGGCAAGCCTTTCGGAAACTTCACGCTTGAAGACTTGCACGGAACCGAGCGGTTTGCGCTCTTCGGAGACGACTACATGAAATTCAAGGACTACCTCGTAGAGGGGTGGTTTGTTTGGGTTCGAGGGACCGTCGAACCCCGCCGGTTTCGGGACGACCCGAACGATGTGGAATTCCGGATCAAGGGGATGGAATTGCTGGCTGACTTGCGTGAGAAGTTGCTGAGCCGCGTGCGCATGGTCGTGCCGGCAGACCGCATCGATGCTTCCCTGGTCGGTGCGATTGAAGCGTGGACCACCCGCCACCCGGGCGGAATGGGCCTGAGCATCGACATCGCCGCCCCTGAGGGCTCGGTACAATTCGTCAGCCGGACCCGGCGCATCGGACTTTCAGACGAAGCCCTTGAAGAACTCGAGGGTTTTGCAGGTCCTGCAGGAATCGAATGCCGGTTTGAATGGAACCGAATTGCAGGCGGATAAAATGAATCGCCGTTGTAATTTTGCTGTACAACCGCGCCACTGGCGCACAACCTACGTGAGATGGCTGTAGAATTGACGGATACGAATTTCGCGGACCTGGCCCTCGCAAGCGAGAAGCCGGTGTTGGTGGACTTTTGGGCTGAGTGGTGCGGGCCATGCCGCATGGTGGGACCCGTGGTGGAAGAGATTGCACAGGAATACGGAGACAAGGCGGTGGTCGGGAAGGTCAATGTGGACCACAATTCAGGGACCAGCGCCCAGTTTGGCATCCGCAACATTCCGACCATCCTCTTCCTGAAAAACGGACAAGTCGTCGACAAAGTCGTCGGTGCAGTTCCGAAGCAGGTCCTCGTCGAGAAGCTCGACGCGTTGATGTAAGATGCCCCTGCAGCGGGACGCAGCGCTCAACCAGCGGCTCGGTCATCTCGAACTTCTTGCTCGTGAGGCCGTTGAGGGTTTTATCACGGGGTTGCACAAGAGTCCATTCCATGGATTCAGTGTCGAGTTTGCGGAGCACAGGATGTACAATCCCGGTGAGTCGACACGGCATTTGGATTGGAAGCTCTTCGCACGGACAGACCGCTTGTTTGTCAAGCGGTACGAGGAAGAAACAAACCTCCGGTGTCAGTTGGTCATCGACCGAAGTCCGTCTATGGTGTATCCTACTCCGAAGTCACGGGAAGAAGGGAGCACTACGAAGCTGGGATTCTCTGTGCATGCAGCGGCTGCGCTGCTTGAGATGCTCAAACGCCAACGGGATGCAGTGGGGCTTTCAACCTATGGCCACGGAGAAGACGTGCACCTTCCCGCACGCTCGAGCGCTTCGCATGCGCGCGCGGTGATGCATCGCCTGGATGAGGTACTAGATGCCTCACCGCTCCCCCCTGTGCCGAGTAGAACGACGGAGACGGCTGCTGCGCTGCATCGCGTGGCAGAGATGTGTCCACCTCGCTCGCTGGTGTGCGTCTTCAGTGACTTCCTCGGAGACCCGGGTGGTTTAGATGCCCTGCTCGGGGCCCTGCAGCATTTGAAGCACAACAAACACGAGGTGATCTTATTTCATGTGCTCGATGCGGCGACCGAAGTGGAGTTTGCGTTTGAAAACCGTCCGACGCGCTTCGCAGATCTCGAGACCGGGGAAGAAGTGCGTTTGTTTCCGGGCGAAGCCCAAACCTTGTACAAGCAGGCGATGGCCCAAATGCGTGCCGACGTAGAACTCAAATGTGCTCAATACCGGGTCGATTGGGTCGATGTCGACCGTGCTCAAGGAGTCTATCCCGTGCTAAGCGCTTACCTCGTTCGGCGAACGAAGATGCAAGCTGGACGCCGGAATACTTGAAGACCATGGAGTTGTAACTTTTTTGTCGGTGACACGTTTGAACACTTGCAGAATCACGGCCTGAGGGCGTATCTTTGCACTCCCCCGATCAAGGGGGATTTGGTCTGGTAGTTCAGTTGGTTAGAATACCTGCCTGTCACGCAGGGGGTCGCGAGTTCGAGTCTCGTCCAGACCGCCAACACAAGCCTCGGAATACCGAGGCTTTTCTTTTTTTGTGCACTTCCGTGCTTCCGGGAAGGATACTTTTGTCCCATGAACATGCGCAAGCTGGTTTGGGCGATTCCTCTCGCCCTGGTGCTACTTCTCGGAAGTTGGGCCTGGTCGAGTTACAACGGACTCATCGACCGGGAGGAAGCGGTTTCTGCGGGCTGGGCCGATGTGGAAACCCAGTACCAGCGGCGCCTTGATCTTATTCCGAACCTCGTGGAAACGGTCAAAGGCTACGCGGAGTTTGAACAGTCCACACTGGTGGGTGTCACCGAAGCACGGGCCGCAGCGTTAGGGGCCCTAACAGCCGCACGCGATGGAGCAGGCCTTTCAGAAGTTGATCGCACAAACACCATTGTTACCGGTGCAGTTCGAAGCCTTATGGGATATGCCGAGTCCTATCCCGAGCTGAAAGCAAACCAGAACTTCATCGACCTTCAGAACCAACTCGAAGGCACGGAAAACCGCATTGCCGTGGCACGAACACGCTACAACGAGGTTGTCCAAGCGTACAACAAAAGCATCAAACGCTTCCCAGGGAACCTCTGGGCAGGCACCCTAGGCTTTGAGGCACGGGACTACTTCGAGGCGGCTCCCGAAGCTGCTACGGCCCCCGAAGTCAACTTCTGAAGTCCTTTCCTGTGACTCCTTGGCCTCCATGCGATGTTCAACGCATCGAACACGCCGTTGAATCCGCGGAGCGGACAACTTCCGCAGAACTGCGGGTTCATATTGCTCGGACCTGCGAAGGCGATCCGCGCGACCATGCGACCCGGATTTTTGCCAGTTTAGGCATGCATCGAACAGCTGCGCGAAATGGCGTGCTGATCTACGTCGCACCGATATCCCGGAAATGGGCCGTGCTGGGAGATGTCGGAATCAACTCCCACGTTCCGTCGACGTTTTGGTCTGAACTCGCACACGACGCCGTTGCGCATTTTCGGGAAGAGCAGTTCACGGATGGAATCGTTGAACTGGTGAAGCGCTGTGGGGAAACCTTGGCGGCATCGTTCCCGCGGGAGGCGAGTGATATCAACGAATTGCCGGATCACGTTTCCGTAGAATGAAGCACTGGATTTTTGTTGGACTCATGCTCCTGGTTAGCTCGGCGTTCTCCGCTCTGCCTCCTTCCTGCATGCCCACACCACGTCCGCGTGTGCTCCTTGTGGACGAGGCAGACCTACTCACTGAGCAGGAGGAATTCGCCCTGCAGCGGGAACTGCTGCACGGCATGGATTCCCTCCGAATCACCCTCGTTGTCGTCACGCACCCTACATTTTGCGGTCTCGAGCCGTTCGAGTTCGCAACGGCAGTCGGGGACACGTGGGGAGTCGGGCGTGCTGGAGAAGATCTCGGGGTCGTTCTCGCTGTCCGCCCGCGTAATGAAGGTCAGGCGGGACGTGTTTTTCTGGCCACTGGACGAGGGGCCGAGGGCATTCTCACAGATGCCATGTCTGGCCGAATCATCGACCTGATGCGTCCCTACCTCGCAGAGGCCGCATGGTACGATGGGCTGAATGCCGGTGCGAAAGCCATATACAAGGTAGTTGAAGGCCAGTCCCTCGAACAATCGTCCGTGCCCCGAGAAGCCCCCACAATGCCTTGGCCAGCGGTAATCCTACTGATCTTCGTCTTCGTGGTGGCCCCAAGTTGGGCCATCGTCCATGGGATTCGCGGGACGGCACGGGTTCACCGACTTCCCTGGTGGGCCGCTTGGGGGGTGTTTTGGGCAGCCCAGCGCCACTCGGGCGCGCGTTTTACTGACTTTTCAGGAGGAAGAGGCCCCTTTTCTGGCGGCGGATTCAGCGGATTCGGAGGGGGGCGGTTCGGTGGGGGCGGAGCAGGAGGCTCTTTTTAACATCTGTTGCTGTAACTTACACGTCCCTTTGGCGTAACGGAAGTACATCCTCAGAGCTATGAAAACCCTCCTTTTATTTGAATTTTTGCTTGGGATTTCTTGGGCTGTTGCTTGGAGCGCCATCGGTGTGTACACCCGGATTCGCTCTTGGCTTGTGTGAAAAGGCGTTAACACGTCGCGCACACTCTTCTTGTCGACTATTTTTGTGCTCCAAAAATTTATTTACGCATGAGGCTGTTTGATTTTGCTTTCTTACCAAACTACCCGGAGCCACTTGA
Organism: Flavobacteriales bacterium; assembly: GCA_049454255.1. Lineage (GTDB taxonomy): Bacteria > Bacteroidota > Bacteroidia > Flavobacteriales_D > Sanyastnellaceae > CAMCYM01. The sequence goes on along the minus strand of JBMTYE010000019.1, from coordinate 3,524 downwards.
ACGTCTCGCTGGACTTGCTCGTCCGGAGCCCTGGGGAAAAGGCCTTCGCTACCTGAAAAGCTACTTCAATCAAGTGTTTGACCGTGCGTACGGCACGGAATACATGTCGCTTTCGAAGGATGAAAGCCACCAGTGCTTCCACACCGGATTGTACTCATCACAATTTCGTCCCATCTACGCTGTTTTTACAAAAAACGAACGACCTGACGCACAACCGTGGTTCTTCCGTGGCTTCGCTATTGAAGGGAGTCGCGGACTCGGAGAAGCCATGGCGGAGTTGTGGGAAGAACTTCCTCTGCCTCCCGTTTTTGTGGATTCCCCGAGAGATTTAATCTTATCGTCAGACGATGTCGTTCTTGAAGCAGATTGGGAGCACCTGGTTTTAGATTTTGTTCACCGGTGGCCGAAGGATTGGTTAGACAAAACATTCGGGGGACGCATCATTCTACAGGACATTCGAGGGTGGGAGCGAGAGGAAGCCTCAGCGTATTTCAGCGAATTGCGTGATGCCATCCGGGCAGAACAGGCCCTGCTGCGCACGTTGATTTCAAATGCACAGGAAATGTTCGCCGTCGGCCGGAGAAGGCACGCCTCAGATTACCGCACAGCGATTCCCTTGTGGATGGGGAAAGAAAACCGGGTAGGGTTCGGACTGCCGCTCGCCTCGCGCGATGTGGAGACGCCGGATGTCGTTCTCGCCCTCGAGCTGAATGAAAACGGAAAGGCTGAAGCCACTTCCGTGCTCACTCCAGAAATGGCGTACAACAATGCGCGTGTATTCGGCCGACCAGAATCCACTTGGCTTCTCGCCGCAACGGCTCCACACGGTGAGCGAAAACCATTGCCCAAGAACGACCGCAGGAGTTACTAAGTCATTCCCACTGTCCCCGTTGCGTTGAGGCGCGTTCAATCGCAACCTCCACTTCATCGGGCAAGTCCGGAAACAAGTCGATGCCGATGCGACGTTCGACGTCGTCCACCGAGACACCAAAGTCCCAAAAGGAACCAGAATAGCCTGCCTGTGGAAGCACAAAGGCAGCGCATTTCGGAACAGGTGTGGGATCGTAGACTACCTTCCAAAAGAAGCGGGGAATGGCCACACCACTAGGAAGAGTCGGGAGATTGGGTTCCAGCACAGGACCGGAAGCGACCCACAGGGTGTCGGCATCCCAGGCCCAATCCCGCACAGCGTCTTCGAGCCGTGCCCAGATGCCTCGGTTCAAGGCAGGCACCTGCGGACTCATGTTGCTCATGAAAAAACTCTCGCTCATCGCGGTTGCACTCCATGCGAAATCAGCGGCGGGGGCCAAGTGTCCCCGATCGTAACCGCTGCCCTTGTATGCCGTGGGCGAAGCGGAACCGGTTGCTACGCGGGGATCCGACCGAAAGTCATCTGTACGTTCGTACCGAACCCCCTCGAGCTGAGAACGAACGACCGTGTGCTGCACCCAACACGCCTGTTCGTGGGCTTCAGAATACCCCAAACTGTAGGCCGTGTGGTGCACCGTGGGGCAGGTGAGCTGCGGATCCGTCACGCGGGGAAGTCCGGGGGCAGTTTGGGCAGAAAGGCTGCCAAAAATGCCGACGAACTGCAGAAAAAAGACCAGAATGCAGGAGTTCTGCGTTTTCATCCACCGAATTTCTCTCAATTCTGCGACTTTTACCCCATGCGCAATTCTCTTCCAACTTTGTTTTTGGGTTTGGCACTTGCCGCAACCCCCAGTGTTCTATTCGCTCAGCAAGCCGAGTACGATACCTCGGTGAAAAAAGCCTTAGACAAGGCCGATTTGAAGTACGAAATCGACGACGACGGTGATTTCAAACTAGTCATCGGACTGGGAGAAGGTAGGACGCAGCTTGTGTTCGTCTACAGCAGCGTGTTGTCCTACGACGATGTGACCGTCCGCACGATCATGTCCCCGCTGAAGGTGGCCGACACCCGGGAAGAGCTCGGTGAGGACTTGCTGTACCGGGTACTCGTGGAAAATGGCGAGAACAAAATCGGAAGCTGGGAAATCATCGAAGCACCGGATGGAAAGCGCATGCTGCAGTACGTCGTCAAGGTCCCCACGGATCTCAACGCGGATGACTTGCGCTCCATGATCGGTTTGGCCGCGGTAGCGGCTGACCAAGTAGAGAAAGTCATCTCAACCGAAGACACCTACTGACCTCAGAAGATGAAGTAGACGGCGGCAACAAGGCGGAGACCAGCGGCAGCGTGGTTAAACTTGAACTCCGCCTTTTCATCAAGACTGAGCGCGAGCACGAAGAACACCGACAGGGAAATTACTTCCTGCAAAACGCGCAACTAAACGACCGAGAAGGGCCCACCCTGTCCCACAAAGCCCCATCGGTTCGCGGGAACCTGCAAGCAGTAAGAGGATGGTTGTGGCCCCGCGAATGCTCGAAAGTAACATCCAACCCGGCCAGAACGTAGACTGGCCATGAAGCATTCCGCTGCAACGCTCGCCTGCAGCCTCCTCCTTGCAGGGTGCTCGACAGGAACCTTCGACTTGGACGAAGATCTCGGGTTCACGGGAGCTCTGAGTCCGGAGTTCGCAATCCCCCTCGGCTCAGGTACCATCACATTAGGTGGGCTTGAATCGTTCCTGGATACCGAGGATTTTGTTCTGAATGAGGCCGGTAGCGAGTTCGTGTATGTGCGGACCATTCCGTTGTTCGATGTCGGCTCGGACGTGTTGACTTCGTGGGAAAACGAAAGCACCCTGCTGGTACACGCGTTGTCAAGCGCAGAGGCGAATGTGCTCAATGCTCTGCCGGATGGGATGCCCGTCGAGGTGTCATTTGCATTGAGTTGGCCCATTCAGGGACCCGGGGGGTGCGACATGCTCGAAGCCACCTTCACCGGGGGCAGCATTGCTCTGACGTTGAATGCTGAAGGGCCCATCGGGGGCGCCGCCCCCGTTACCTTGCCCACCCAGCTCCATGCAGGCAGCCCGGTCTCCGCCAACTGCCTGGTCGGAGGTTCGGTGGAACTTCCTCTTGCAGGGTGTACGTGGTCCGTCGCCGGCGGAGTGCCGGTGCAGGTCGAATTGCAAGCGGTTCCGGGGGCTGGAAATTCGGTTCCCGGGGATGCGATTTCAGTCGGCTTGGCGCTTGACGCCTCCGGTTGGGAAACCATTTCTGGGGACTGCTCAGCTTCGCAACCGCTGGATTTCACGAACGTCTACTCTGTCGATTTGTTTGCGGACCGATTGAATCAGACCCTGCACATCGCGCAACCACGGGTTGTGCTGCACATCGAGCACGGCCAGGGAATCAGTGCACAACTGGCACTCAACTCGTTCGAAGTGGCTACGGCATCGGGCAGCATGGACGTGGGCGGTCCGGGGGTTTTGTCCATCCCGCCTTTGGGCCCTGCCTTTCCGATCGGTTCAACAGTTTTTTGGACCCATATCTTGACAAATGAAAACACAGCGCCCTCCCTCAGCGAAGTTTGGGACGGAGCGACGGGGGAAGTCTCCGTGTCCGGGACGCTGGATTGGCAAAACGCTCCAGGGGCA
>JBMTYE010000018.1:0-13778 GCA_049454255.1 Flavobacteriales bacterium | reverse complement strand
GAGCCCGGCCTCATGCTCATGCAGCGCGAGCCCAGGTGCGGTGGGCGGCGAGGCGACGACCGCCTGGGCGGCCACATCGACTGTGACGAGGCGCGTGGACCCCAGCGCATCGACTCCGAGCAGGTGATAGCGGTGGGCGTCCGAGTCGAAGGTGCTCGAGCCGGAGTAGTAGCCGGTTAAAAAGGGGAGCGAGACGACATCCATGACCGCGCCGGTCGCGGGGTGGACCGAACGGACCCGGAGCTCGAAGGTGTAGTCCCAGTAGCCGGAGCCGCCGCCGAGGTTGACGAAGTTCGAATCGACGATGGCACTGCCCAGTCCGTAGAAGAGGGCCGTCGAGAGGTCTTGGTGGAGGGCGCCGATGTCGCCCGCGAGGTTAGGGGCGTGGACGATGGTGTTTTCCAAACCGTCCCAACTCCACAACGTCGCCGACGTGGCCTTCGGGCTGAACCCGGCGAAGAGGTAGTGGCCTGCCCAGTGGTCCCAGGTGCCCGATCCGGAGATGAAGCCGTCCGCGAAGGCCAGGGTGTCGATGTCGAGCCAGGTCCCGGTTTCGGCGTCGAAGGTTCCGTAGCGCAAGGGCGAGGTGCCGGGGAGGAGGGCGTGAAGGGTTTGGCCCGCGGCAACGGCCGACAGGCCGGTGCACGCGGCGAGCAAGAAGAAAATGCGCATACATATGTAACCTGCGCGCGCGCGGAAGGTTGCCTACCTTCGGGGCCAAAGGTTTTGCAATGACCAGAACCATCACACTGCAGGAGTTCGTCATGGACGGACAAGCGGCCTTTCCGTTCGTCTCCGGCCAGCTCACCCGGCTGCTCGCCGACATCGCCATCGCCGGGAAAATCGTCAACCACCAGGTCAACCGGGCCGGTCTCGCCGGCATCCTCGGGGAAGCCGGGGGGTTCAATGTGCAGGAAGAGGCCCAGCAAAAGCTCGACGTATTTGCCGACCGCACGTTCATGCGCATCCTCTCCGCAGGCAAGTCGGTGGCGGGCATCGGATCGGAAGAACGGGACGAACCTGTCCGCTGCGGGGACGATGGTCGTGAAGGCAAATACGTGGTGCTCATCGACCCGCTCGACGGCAGCTCAAACATCGACGTCAACGTCTCCATCGGGACCATCTTCAGCATCCACCGGCGGGTGACTCCGCTCGGTGAACCATTGAAAGACAGTGACTTCCTTCAGCCTGGACACCGCCAAATCGCAGCAGGCTACCTCCTCTACGGGTCTTCCACTATGCTCGTCTACACCACCGGAACCGGGGTGAACGGCTTCACCCTCGACCCGGCCGTAGGCGAGTTCTTCCTGTCCCATCCCGGGATGCAGTTTCCGCGGCACGCCCGCACCTACTCCATCAACGACGCCCACGTCCCGGGCAGTCCCGAAGAAGTCCGAGCGTTCATCGACGGTTGTCGCGCGTCGGACGGGGCCCTCGGCGCACGTTACATCGGCTCCCTTGTCGCCGATTTCCACCGCAACTTGCTGCAGGGCGGCATTTTCCTCTATCCCCCGCTGCCAGACAAACCCGCAGGCAAGCTCCGGCTGCTCTACGAATGCGCGCCGCTGGCCTTCCTCGCTGAACAGGCCGGAGGGCGGGCAGAAGGGGTCCATGGGCGCATCCTGGACCGCGTGCCCGGAATGCTGCACGAGCGATCCGCGCTGTATGTAGGTCCGCGCAGCCTGATGGATGCGCTGCGCGCCTGCCGTCTGGCCGCCGGGTGACCGTACCTTAGCGGCCGCATGCGCCCGGCCGACCTTTTCGCCCTCTACGCTTCCGATCGGCGGATCCATGATCTGCGGACTGACCTCGATGTGGGTGGTTCGAAGGTTGAAATTCAGGGAGTTGTAGGGTCTGCCCTCGTCTTCGTCGTGGGCCAAACCGCGGCCGCCCACCCCGCCCGGACCCACGTCCTGATCTGCGACGACAAGGAATCTGCGGCCTACGCCCTGAACGACCTCGAGCAGCTCCTCGGCACCGCCCCCCGCCTGCACTTCTTCCCGCGCAGCGCGCGCGTTCCCTACCAGGAAGAAGTCACGGAAAACGCGAACATCGCCATGCGTGCCGAGGTGCTGAACGACCTCAACGCGCGGCGGGGTGGATCCATCGTCGTCACCTACCCCGAAGCCCTCGCAGAGCGCGTCATCGGCCGCACGGAACTCGACCGCTCGACCTTCAGCATTCAGCCCGGAGAGTCCTACACGATGGACTTCATCGACGAGGCCTTCATCGACTTAGGGTTCCACAAGGTCGATTTCGTGTACGAACCCGGCACCTATGCGGTCCGCGGCGGTATCGTCGACATCTTCAGCTTCGCCGCCGACAAGCCCTACCGCATCGAGTTCTTCGGTGACGACGTGGAGAGCATCCGCATGTTCGACCCGGTCAGCCAGCTCAGCACGGGGCCGGCCACGAAGGCCGTCATCGTCCCGGACATCGCCGACAAGCGCACAGAGGACCGCAGGGAGCCGTTCTTTGCCTTTCTGCCCCCAGACGCCGCTGTTTGGTGTCCGGACGTCGAGCGGCTGCGCAAAGGCCTTTCCCAGGCCTTCAACCGTGCTGAGGAAGCGTACAACCGGCTTACCTCGCCCCTGCAGCATACGCCGCCGTCCGGGCTGTACGTCGCACCTGCAGAGCTTGACGCCCTGCTCGAGCCCCTGCGCGTCGTCGAATGGGGCGGCGGGACGAGCTTTCCCGAACGGACCGTGGTCAAGTTCGACATGCTCCCGCAGCCGAGCTTCAACAAGAACTTCGACCTGATCGCCCAGAATTTGGTCGCAAACCACCGCCAGGGCTACGTGAACGTTATCGTAGCCGGCCAGGCGACCCAAATCGAACGCCTCCACGACATCTTCGCGGACCGTGGCCAGGAGGTGCCCCACACCCCGGTGCCCATGGAGCTGAGCGCCGGCTTCGTCGACAAGGACCTGCGCGTGCTCGTCTACACGGACCACCAGCTCTTCGAGCGCTACCACAAGTTCCGGCTGAAGGAAGGCTTCCAAAAGAGCAAGCAAGCCCTGACGCTCAAGGAGTTGATGGCGCTTGAGCCGGGCGACTTCGTCGTCCATGTGGACCACGGCATCGGCCAGTTCTCCGGGCTCTCAAAAATCGACGTCGGCGGCAAGCAGCAAGAAGCCATCCGCCTCACCTACCGCGGTGGCGACGTGCTGTACGTCAGCATCCATTCGCTCCACCGCATCGCGAAGTACGCCTCGAAAGAAGGCACTCAGCCGAAAATCAACAAGTTAGGAACGGCTACGTGGGCGACCGCGAAGGCAAAGACGAAGACCCGGGTCAAGGAACTCGCCTTCGACCTCATCCGCCTCTACGCCCAACGCAAAACCACTCCGGGATTTGCCTTTACACCCGACACCTACCTGCAGCACGAGCTAGAAGCCAGCTTCCTCTTCGAAGACACGCCCGACCAAATCACGGCCACGGCCGCCGTCAAGCGCGACATGGAGGCTCCTTCGCCCATGGACCGGCTCGTGTGCGGCGATGTGGGCTTCGGAAAGACCGAAATCGCCGTCCGCGCCGCGTTCAAAGCCGCCACCGACGGCAAGCAGGTGGCCGTGCTCGTGCCCACGACCATCCTGTCCATGCAGCACTACCGCAGCTTCTCGCGGCGGTTGCGCGACTTCCCGGTCAAGGTGGACTTCATCAACCGGTTCAAGACGGGCAAGGCGCTCAGCGCCACGCTCAAAGCCCTGGAGGATGGGGAAATCGACATCCTCGTCGGGACCCATGCCATCGTGGGAAAGCGGCTGAAATTCAAGGATTTGGGGCTCCTCGTCATCGACGAAGAGCAGAAATTTGGCGTTGCCGTCAAGGACAAGCTGAAAACCCTCAAGGCAAACGTCGACACGCTCACGCTTACCGCCACACCCATCCCCAGGACGTTGCAATTCAGCCTGATGGGCGCGCGCGACTTGAGCATCATTTCGACTCCGCCGCCGAACCGCCAGCCGGTCGAAACCACGCTTTCCACGTACAGCGAGGAAGTCATCCGCGACGCGATCAGCTACGAAATCGCCCGCGGCGGCCAGGTCTTTTTCGTGCATAACCGCGTGAATACCATCCAGGAAGTGGCGGGGATGCTGCAGCGCATCGTGCCCGATGCCCGGATCGGCATCGGCCACGGCCAAATGCCCGGCGAACGCCTCGAGGAGGTCATGGCCCAGTTCATCGAAGGCGGCTTCGACATCCTCCTTGCCACCACCATCATCGAGTCCGGCATCGACATTTCGAACGCGAACACGATGATTATCAACGATGCACACACGTTCGGACTGAGCGATTTGCACCAGCTTCGGGGGCGCGTGGGCCGGTCGAACAAAAAGGCCTTCTGCTACCTCCTTGCGCCTCCCCTGCACGCCCTACCCGATGAATCCCGGAAGCGGCTACAGGCCATCGAGCAATTCAGCGACCTGGGCAGCGGCATCCAAATCGCCATGCGCGACCTCGACATCCGCGGTGCAGGCGACCTGCTCGGAGGAGAGCAGTCCGGATTCATCTCGGAGCTCGGCTTCGACATGTACCAAAAGATCCTCGCCGAAGCCGTCCAGGAGCTCAAAGAGGAGGAATTCGCCGAGGTCTTCCCCGAGGAGGCCGAGCTGCGCCGGTTCGTGCGCGAAGCCGTCCTCGAGACGGATTTCGCCCTGCTCATTCCGGACCAGTACGTTGCCGACATCCCCGAGCGGATCTCGCTCTACCGCGAACTCGACGACCTCGACTGCGAGCGCGACCTCACCGCCTTCAAGGCCCGGCTCGAGGACCGGTTCGGGCCCCTCCCGGAAGAAACAGAGGACCTCATCGACATGATCCGCCTGCGGTGGATGGCGGAATACCTCGGGTTCGAGAAGCTTGTGCTGAAGGGCGGCAAGCTCATCGGGGTTTTCGTGGCGGATCCGGCCTTCTTCAGCGGGCAGGTCTTCACCCGCATCCTCGACTACCTGAAGCACCGCGTGCGCGACGTGCAGATGTACGAGAAGAACGGCGGTGTGCGGCTCAGTATCGAACGGATTACGAGTCCGCACCAGGCCTTACATACCCTCGAGGAAATCGCGGGAAAAGCCGCCGCAGAGGTCGCCCCGAAGGCCGAGGTTCACCAGGACCAGCCGACCTGAAGTCCGGCGATGCGGCCCGGGCCGGCTGCTGCGGTGACCGCGTCGGCCGAGCGGCGGGTGGCGCGGACCCAGCCGGGTCCGGAGGCGACGTGGGCCTGCAGGGTCAGGTGGTTCCACCAGGTTCGGGACCAGCCGAGCTCGATTTGGGCATCCGTGCGGGTCCAAACGGTGGACAGGTCATTCGCTCGGACGGCATAGCGTTCGCGGGCGAGTTCCAGCCCGACAAAGGCACGGCCCCCGGCGGATGCACCCCCCACAGGGTAACAGCGGATGCCGATCGACCCCGCCCCCCCTTGGGCCACAGCACCCTGCACCCAACGCGGCGCAGCGTGGCCTCCCGTCCATACGCCCCCCGACGCCCGCAAAGCCAGTTCGGGAAGCACGAAAACCTCCCCCGAAAGGCTCGCAATGCCTTGCGCAGCCGACACCACATCGCAGGCCACCGTCCGCCGCGGACCCGCCCACGTGGCCTCGACCGGCTCCCGAACATAGTCCTGGGCCATTCCGAAGGTTGCGCGTGCAGCCCCCAAGACAAGGAGAAGGAGCCGTTTCATGTACAAATGTTACGCGAATGTTACCTATGTTATGTTAAGGTTAAGCCAAAAGGACACAACCCCCGCGTTCTACGCAGGTCCGACGTTCAGGTTTCAGGCGTACGCGAAGGCGCGACGTACCTTGGGCCCATGGACTTCCAGAGCCCCGAGGACTTTGTGAATGGACAGGTGCTGCTGGTCGACAAACCCGCCGGCTGGACGTCCTTCGATGTGGTCAACAAGCTGCGCAACACGCTCGTCGGTGGGCTGGGTCTGCGGAAAATCAAGGTCGGGCACGCAGGAACCCTCGACCCGCTCGCGACAGGTGTACTGGTCGTGTGTACCGGGGCGATGACCAAACGGATCGACAGCCTGCTCCAGGCCGACAAACGCTACCGCGCCACGGTCCGGCTCGGCGCCCACACGCCGTCGGGCGACGCCGAGACCGAGGTCGATGCGTGGGGGGCGCCCGAGGCCTGCGCCCGGCTCGACGCGGCCGCCGTCGCCGCCGCCGCCGCGCAGTTCCCCGGGGCCATCCTCCAGGTGCCGCCCGTCTTTTCTGCGAAAAAGGTCGACGGGCGGCGGGCCGACGAGGTAGCCCGCGCCGGCGGCGAACTGGAGCTGCCCCCCGTGCCGGTGACGGTGCACCGGTTCGAGGTCCTCAGCGCGGTGCCGGCCACCGTAGAGGGCCACGCGGTGCTGGACGCCGACGTCGACATCCTGTGCTCGAAAGGGACGTACATCCGGTCGCTCGCGCGGGACCTCGGGGCGGCGCTCGGCGTAGGCGGCACCCTGACGGCGCTGCGCCGGACCGCAAGCGGGGACCTGCGTGAAGCCGATTGCCTGCCGCTGGACGCCCTCGTCGCACGCATTCGGGAGCTGGGTCAGCGGGGGGCTTGACGTCCGTCGTGAGATTCCGTACTTTCGCCGACCGCTTAATTTGGGCCATACCATGAAACTTTCGAACTTCAAGTACACGATTCCGAAGGACTTGGTCGCCCAGTATCCCCTTGAAAACCGGGACGATAGCCGCATGCTCGTGGTCGACCGTGCGACGGGGACCTTCGAGCACAAGATGTTCCGCGACGTCATCGACATGTTCGATACCGGGGATGTTTTCGTCGCAAACGACACGAAGGTCTTCCCGGCCAAACTCTACGGAAACAAAGAGAAAACCGGCGCAGTCATCGAGGTCTTCTTGCTCCGCGAGCTCAACCGCGAGAGCCTGCTTTGGGACGTCCTCGTCGATCCCGCGCGGAAAATCCGCATCGGCAACAAGCTCTACTTCGGCGAGAACGACGAACTCGTCGCCGAGGTCATCGACAACACGACCTCCCGCGGCCGCACCCTGCGCTTCCTGTTCGACGGCTCCTACGAGGAGTTCATGGACCGCATCTTTTTGCTCGGCGAGACGCCGATTCCGAAGTACTTGAAGCGTGAGGTAGAACCGCTCGACCGCGAGCGGTTCCAAACCATCTACGCCCGCAACCTCGGCGCCGTCGCCGTCCCGACCGCCGGTCTCCACTTCTCGAAGCAGATGCTCAAGCGTTTGGAAATCAAGGGTATCGACCTTGCCTTCCTCACCTTGCACATCGGCCTGGGCACCTTCCGTCCCGTCGAAGTCGAGGACCTCACAAAGCACAAAGTCGACTCCGAGCAGCTCATCATTCCGGACGATTGCGTCGCCACAGTAAACGCCGCGAAACTCGCCGGACGCAAAATCGTCGCCGTGGGCACTACCGCCCTCCGTGCGATGGAAACCTCCGTCAGCACCTCGAACACCCTCAAGCCCTTCAGCGGCTGGACGAACAAGTTCATCTTCCCGCCCTTCGACTTCCGCATCTCGGACGTGCTCATCACGAACTTCCACACGCCCCAGAGCACCCTCCTGATGCTCACCTCTGCCTTCGGCGGCCACGACCTCGTCATGGATGCCTACAAGGAAGCCATCAAGGAAGGCTACCGCTTCTACGCCTACGGCGACGCCTTGATGATCAAGTGAGCGCGGCGATGCGGTTCAGAGTTTTCGCGGCTGCGCCGCTAGTTTGAGTTTCAGTTTGAGTTGGGCGTTTCCAGACGGCACCTCCGTCCTCAACCTCGTTCTCGACCTCAACCTCAACCTCGTTCAAGCTGTGCGGCCAAATTTTCTGAACGGCGACCTGAGGCACATTGAACCCACGGGGGGATGTACGAGTTTTGTAGGTATGAAACGACTCCTTTTCCTTTTTGCGTTGGTTATCGCTGTGGCAGCAGCTGCCGCACTGCCGTTTGTGACCTCCACGGAAGCTACGACTGCTGAAGCGGTGTCGACTTCGGTTGATGCGTTGCCTGCAGGTGTCGCCGAGGAATTGGCCCTCGGTGCGAAAGCGCCGATGGCGAATGAAAAGCTCCAAAATATCGACGGATCCTACCTTACGCTCACGCAAGCTGCCGGTGCAAAAGGTCTGCTCGTGGTGTTTTCGTGCAACACCTGCCCGTTTGTTATCGGCAATGGGGAGAAGTCAGAGGGCTGGGAAGGCCGTTACAACGGTTTGGCCGCCACGGCGAAGGCAAACGGCATCGGCATGGTCCTCGTGAACTCGAACGAGGCCAAGCGTGGCGGAGACGACAGCTTCGCCGAAATGAAAAAGCACGCGAAAGCCGCCGGATACACCATGCCGTACCTGCTGGATGCGAACCACCGCATGGCCGATGCCTTCGGCGCGATGAAAACCCCGCACGTGTACCTGTTCAACAGCAAAATGGAGCTGGTCTACCGCGGTGCCATCGACGACAACGTCAGCTCGGCAGCGGACGCGAAGAAGCACTACCTGAAGGATGCACTCGAGGCGCTCGGGACGGGGGCGAAGATCAAGACGAAGTCTACTCCCGCGATGGGCTGCTCCATCAAGCGGAACAGCTGAACATCAGCCACAAAGAGCATTTGCGAAGCGCCTCCTCCCGGGAGGCGTTTCCATTTCCACCCACCCCGTGCGGCGGCTCTGCCGCCAGTTTTCAGTTTTCGCGGCTTCGCCGCTAGTTTGAGTTTATGGTCGTGAGCACCCTTCCGTCCTCAACCTCGTTCTCGTCCTCAACCTCGTTCTTAACCTCACCCCCTCCCTTTCACAACGGTCCGTTGCCGTGTTTGCGGCGGGGGCGCGGAACGGATTTTTGCTCGAGCATGGTGAAGGCAGTGATGAGCTTCGAGCGGGTGTCACAGGGCAGGATGACCTCGTCAACGTAGCCGCGGGCGGCGGCCTCGTAGGGGTGGGCGAACAGGGTCGCGTACTCGGCTTCCTTTTCGGCGAGGCGGGCGGCCGGATCGGGGGCGGATTCGATGTCTCGGCGGAAGATGATCTCGGCCGCGCCTTTTGCACCCATGACCGCGATTTCCGCCGTGGGCCAGGCATAGACCAGGTCGGCGCCGATGTGGCAGGAGTTCATGACGTCGTAGGCGCCGCCGTAGGCCTTGCGCGTGATGACCGTGACGCGCGGGACGGTGGCTTCACTGAAGGCAAACAGGAGTTTCGCGCCGTTCGTGATGATGCCATTCCATTCTTGGTCCGTGCCGGGGAGGAAGCCGGGGACATCTTCGAATACGAGGAGCGGAACGTTGAAGGCATCGCACGTGCGCACGAAGCGGGCGGCCTTGACCGACGCGCGGATGTCGAGCACGCCGGCGAGGTAGGCCGGTTGGTTTGCAACGATGCCGATGCTGCGGCCGGCCAAACGGGCAAACCCCACGACGATGTTCGGGGCGAAATCGCGCTGGACTTCGAGGAAGGAGTCCGCATCGGCCACCTGGGCGATAGCATCGCGGATGTCGTACGGCTGCTGCGCCGAAGCCGGAACGAGGGCATCGAGGGCGGGACGGGACTCGTCACCGGGGGTGTATGGCAGGAGCTCGGGCTGCTCTTCGCAGTTCGAGGGGAGGTAGGAGAGGACGCGGCGGATTTGGTCCAGAACGAGCGCCTCGTTCGGGGCCGTGAAGTGGGTGACGCCCGACTTCGAGGCGTGCGTTCTGGCCCCCCCCAGTTCCTCGCTCGTCACTGTTTCGTGCGTGACCGTTTTCACCACGTTCGGGCCGGTCACGAACATGTAGCTCGTGCCTTCCGCCATGAAAATGAAGTCCGTAAGCGCTGGCGAATAGACGGCACCGCCCGCGCACGGGCCCAGGATGGCGCTCAGCTGCGGGATGACGCCGCTGGCCGCGACGTTGCGGTGGAAGATGTCCGCATAGCCGCCCAGCGAGACGACGCCCTCCTGGATGCGGGCGCCGCCGCTGTCGTTCAGGCCGATGACCGGGGCGCCGTTGCGCAGGGCAAGGTCCATGATGCGGCAGATCTTTGCCGCGTGGGCCTCGGCGAGGGAGCCGCCGAGCACGGTGAAGTCCTGGGAGAACACGTACACGAGCCGTCCGTCGATGCGGCCGTAGCCGGTGACGACCCCGTCGCCGAGGAACCGCTGCTGGTCCAGCCCGAAATGCGTCGAACGGTGCTGCACGAGCATCCCCAGCTCCTCGAAGCTGCCCGGATCCAGGAGCACATCGATGCGCTCTCGGGCCGTCAGCTTGCCCTTTTTATGCTGAGCTTCAAGGCGTTCCACTCCACCTCCGAGGACGGCCTCCGACCGCAGGCGCTCCAGGCGAGCGACCTTTTCGTTCCCGTGTGCATGCATGCTACAAACCTACTGCCGCGGGCCTGCGATGCGGTAAATTTGGGCACACGAATCCCACGGACATGCACCGCTCCCATACCTGCGGCGAACTTCGCCCCGACCACATCGGCACCACCGTCGTCCTCAGCGGATGGGTCCAGCGCACCCGCGACCTCGGCGGCATGACCTTCGTGGACGTCCGCGACCGCTACGGCATTACGCAGCTGGCGTTCAACATGGATACGAACGCGGACCTGTGCCTGGCTGCCCGCCGGCTCGGCCGCGAGTTCGTCATCCAGGCGACAGGCCTCGTGCGCGAGCGGGAATCGAAGAACCTCCAGCTCGTTACGGGTGAAATCGAGATCGATGTCACCGGGCTGACCGTGCTGAACGCGAGCAAAACGCCGCCCTTCACCATCGAAGACGCCACCGACGGAGGCGACGACCTGCGCATGCAGTACCGCTACCTCGACCTGCGGCGCAAGCCGGTCCAGCGCAACCTCATGCTGCGCCACCGGCTCAGCATCGAAACGCGCACCTACCTCGACCGCCAGCAGTTCATCGAGGTCGAAACGCCTTACCTCATCAAGTCCACCCCGGAAGGCGCGCGCGACTTCGTCGTGCCGTCCCGCATGAATCCTGGGCAGTTCTATGCGCTGCCACAGAGCCCACAGACGTTCAAGCAGTTGCTGATGGTCAGCGGGTTTGACCGGTACTACCAAATCGTCAAGTGCTTCCGCGACGAAGACCTCCGGGCGGACCGCCAGCCCGAGTTCACCCAAATCGACTGCGAGATGGCGTTCGTGGAGCAGGAAGACATCCTGAACACCTTCGAGGGCCTGGTGCGGCATCTCTTCTCCGCCGTGCTCGGCGTCGAAACGGGACCGTTCCCGCGGATGACCTACGACGAGGCGATGGAGCGGTATGGCAGCGACAAGCCGGATGTGCGGTTTGGGATGGAGTTCGTTGATTTCGGGGGCGTGGCACGCGGCCACGGATTCCCCGTGTTCGACGAGGCCCCCGCAGTGCTCGGAATCGCCGTGCCCGGTGCAGCGGACTTCACCCGCAAGCAGCTCGATGAGCTCACCGATTGGGTGAAGCGGCCGCAGATCGGGGCCAAAGGCCTTGTGTACTGCCGCATTAACACGGATGGCACCTTCAAATCCAGCGTCGACAAGTTCTACGACGAAACTGCGTTGAAGGCCTGGGCTGACGCCGCGGGCGCCGGTGCGGGCGATTTGCTCCTGCTGCTCAGCGGAGAACTCGACCGCACCCGCAAGCAACTCAGCGAACTCCGGCTGCTGCTGGGCGGACAGCTGGGCCTGCGCGATCCCAAGGTCTTCCGTCCCCTCTGGGTGCTGGACTTCCCGCTGCTCGAATGGGACGAGGAATCCGGGCGCTTCCACGCGATGCACCACCCCTTCACGTCGCCCAAACCCGACCAATTCGAACTCATCGATACCGATCCAGGAGCCGTCCGGGCAAACGCCTACGACATGGTCATCAACGGCGTCGAGGTCGGCGGGGGCTCCATCCGGATCCACGACAAGGCCATCCAGTCGCGCATGTTCGACCTGCTCGGTTTCTCCCCGGAAGAAGCGCAGGCCCAGTTCGGCTTCCTGATGAATGCCTTCCAATTCGGCGCCCCACCTCACGGCGGACTGGCCCTCGGATTTGACCGGCTGTGCTCCCTCTTCGGTGGCAGCGATTCCATCCGGGACTTCATCGCCTTCCCGAAGAACAACAGCGGCCGCGATGTCATGATCGACGCACCGAGCCCCATCCACGACGAACAGTACACGGAGCTGCATCTGCGGACCACCTGGGAAGGCTGAGGATGAGCGGCGCTGCGCGCCGCAGGTTGAGAACGAGAACGAGGTTGAGGGCGGGCGACGTGGCGCGTCGCAGGACGAGGTTGAGGTCAGCGGAGCCGTCTTGAAACGCCCAACTCAAACTGAAACTGAAACTCAAACTCAAACTAGCGGCGAAGCCGCGGAAACTGCAAACTCGCCGCGAAGCGGCGAAAACTGCCAACTTTCGCGAAGCGATTGGTAGATCGGCGCGGAGGTATGAAATTTGGCCTGAGCCGAGCGAAGGCTCACTATCCCCACAACACCACGATCATGTACGCTCCTGAATTAGTAGCTCCGATGAAGTCTGAACTCGCGCAAGCCGGGTTCACGGAAGTTGCGACCCCCGATGCGGTCGATGCCATCATCAACCAGCCCGGAACGACGCTGGTCGTGCTCAACAGCATCTGCGGGTGCGCGGCGGCGACCATGCGGCCGGGGGTGCGGCAGTCGCTGGACCACGGCACGGTGCCGGATCGGCTTGCGACGGCGTTTGCAGGCGTCGATACCGAGGCAGTCGAACGGGCGCGGAAGTTCATGCTGCCCTATCCGCCGTCGTCGCCGTGTGTGGCGTTGTTCAAGGACGGCGCGCTCGTGCACATGGTCGAGCGCGTTCACATCCAAGGCCGCACGGCGGAGATGATCGCCGAGCACCTGAAGCAGGCCTACGACGAATTCTGCTGAGGTGCGGCTGCGCCTTCCGGAGCCCATTCTTGCCGCCGTCCTGACCTGTGTCGGGGCGGCGGCACTGCATCCGGACGTGGTGTTCAACCCGAATGGACAGCTGCTCGCCGGCGGGCGGGATGCGGTAAAGAACATCTACACCCTCGCGTGGCAGCTCGCCCACGGGGGCGGCGTGGAGTTCGTAGGGATGGCGTGGCCCTACGGCGAGCATGTGTGCTACACGGACGGCCACCCGCTACTGGCGTGGATTTTGGGGCCACTGCCCTTCGATGCCCGGTGGACGGCCGGGCTGCTGCACCTGCTGATCCTCGGGTCGTGGGCCGCGGCGGCGGCGGTGTATGCGCTGCTGCTCAGGCGGTTCGGCGTGACGGGCGTGGCGGCCGTGGTGCTGGCGGCGTCCCTGCCGCTGATGCACCCGCAAGTGCTTCGTTGGAGCGGGCACTATGCCCTGGCCTACGTCGTGGTGCTGCCGTGGGCGTGGTGTTGCGGAATCCGGTGGAGCGACCGGCCCGACTGGCGGCGGGCGGGGGTGTGGGCCGGGGTGCTGACCGGCGCGCTCTTCACGCACGCCTACCTCGGAGCCATCGCGACCGCGTTTTCGGGGCTGTTTGCGCTCGGGATGCTCGTGGTGCGCCGACCGGCTCCTGCACTCGCCACGGTCGGCCAAACCGCACTCGCCACCGTCCTCCCCCTCGTCCTCTTCCTCGCCTTCCTCCGCCTGACCGATGCGCACGGGCTGCGGACGGACAACCCCTACGGATTTTGGGACAACGTCTCGACGTGGGATGCGCTGTGGCTTCCCTCCTACGGCCCGCTCGGGGCGGTGCGGACAGCACTGGGGACGGGATTGAATGCGTGGGAAGGGTGGGGGTATGTGGGGGTGGGGGCGGTTCTCAGTTTGAGTTTGAGTTTGAGTTTGAGTTTGAGTCGGAGGTTGAGGGGGAGGGCAG